>NZ_JAGGQC010000013.1:0-212364 GCF_018613455.1 Bacillus sp. ISL-78 | reverse complement strand
TTTTGGCCGCCCATCATCATGAATCCATCTGATTCTACTGACTCATCATCAAATTGATATTGCATATCCATTCCCATCTGAGACTCGTTAGGTGACATCCCAGCGTATGGGGCCTGTTGCTGTGATTGAACGGATTGATATTGGTGATAATCCGGGTGGTGATGTGCATTGGCATCCATCCCTTGGTTCCCTTGATACTGCCCCTTCACTTCCGGTCCATAAGTTCCAAGTAGGCCCTTATTACAGCCGCAATCTTCCTCTTCCTCACCGGCAGTCTGTGAAAACTGAGGGAAGTTTTGATTGTAGGAAGGTGATTCGCCTGGTGACTCATAATCTTGTTGCATATATGAACCTGCTTGAGGTTGTTGATTCATCCCTCCATAATAATGGTGCGGAACCGGTGCGGAGGCTTGATATGGATAGTATTGCTGGCTTGGTGCATTCATGCTCGCCCCTTGGACAAATCCATGATCCATCATTTGCATGTCAGAAGATTCTTCCCAAATATCAGAACTCTCTTCCATCATTTGATAACCATGCATTTCCGGAGCCCCCTGATACCCTTGAACGCCTTGGTATGGGGCTTGCATGCCTTGCATGTGCATATGCGCCCACGGTGGCGGTTGAATGCAATAGCCGCTTCCAGGCAAGATTGGCGTTACTGGAATACAGTCATCCACTGGCTCATCCTGAGCTGACTGTACAGCTGGCTTTTTCTTCTTCTTTTTAGTGACTGCAGGCTCTTCTTTTTTCTTTGGTAAAGGCGGTGGTGCAGGAGGCTTTTGCACACTCATATTGGTCATGTTGGCCATATAATAATTATTGACATCGATCTCCGGAATTACCGGCATAGGCACCGGCATTTCTTTTGGAACGACTTTTTGCTTTTCTTTAATGATAGGCTTTGGCTGAATGATTTGCTGCTCTTTTTTTGGTTTTTGAACGATTGGTTGCTCTTTTATAGGCTGTTGAAATTTCGGTTGCTCTTTTACCGGCTGTTGAAATTTTGGCTGTTCTTTCACCGGTTGTTGAAATTTCGGCTGCTCTTTTACCGGTTGTTGAAATTTCGGCTGCTCTTTTACCGGCTGTTGAAACTTCGGCTGTTCTTTTACAGCCGGTTTTTGCATGTTTTGCTGCTCTTTCATAGGTGCTGGCTGAGCCTGATACGGTTGAATTTGGGATTCTTTCATTCCCGGCTGAATATTCACGTTTGGTTTACCCGTTTCTTTTATTACAGCTCCGGATGTCCCTGGAATTTTAATTTTCATTCCGGGCATCATCATGTCCGGGTTGCTCAATTGCGCGTTAACTTTTTTAAGTTCTTCAAAACTGACGCCGTATTTTTTGGCGAGTTTCCAAAGTGTATCGCCTTTTTGGACTATATGAATTTTCACGCTGTTAACCCCTCCTGTGCATATGTCCATATATTCTATGAAGCAGTGGGTGAAATGCTATTATTTTTATCATGAAAACTTATGCGTGAAAAATGACTTTTATGATTGGTTCAATGATTTAGGGACATGGAAGCTACTTTTTGGAGAAGAAATAAATGATATGACATCTTAAAAAAGGAGATTCCATTGCATTCATCCTAGAAAGGAAGCAATGGTTTTTTAGTTATGTTCTGAAATCCTTCTTTCAAGCTTCTGTCTAAACTTAGTGAGATACGGGTATAAGAAAGTAAATGGCCTAAGGCTTTGTCTTCAGGTACTTATCTTACATTCCTGGGGGGAATAATAATGAAATGGAAAGGTAGAAAGGGCAGCTCGAATGTCGAGGACAAAAGAGGGATGACTGGAAAAGGCATGGCAGGAATCGGCGGAGGGGTCGGATTGGTAATTGTCTTGATCGTAACTCTCCTTGGCGGTAATCCAAGTGATTTACTGGGCAGCTTGAATTCTACTGAACCGAACAATGGCAACTCTTATGTCGAAACGGATGAAGAGAAGGAGCTTGCGCAGTTCGTATCTGTCGTCCTTGCAGAAACGGAGCAGGTCTGGACAGAAGAATTCCGTAAAAATGGACTGGAATATAAGGAACCTACCCTTGTCCTGTATTCAGGAAGTGTCGAATCGGCATGCGGGATGGCAGCTTCTTCGGTAGGGCCATTTTATTGTCCTGGTGACATGAAACTATATATTGATCTCAGCTTTTATCAAGAGTTGAAGCAAGAATTCCAGGCACCCGGGGATTTCGCCATGGCCTATGTCATTGCCCACGAGGTCGGACATCATGTTCAGACACTTTTAGGAACAACGGAAAAGGAAATGCCAGATCGGTCAATGGTCAGCGAGACTGAATATAATAGGCATTCTGTCCGTCTTGAATTACAGGCAGATTATTTGGCTGGAGTTTGGGCAAATCATGTCCAAGGAAAGAATTTGCTTGAAGAAGGCGATCTTGAGGAAGCCTTGAATGCTGCAAGTGGTGTGGGAGATGACCGTATCCAAAAAAAGGCTCAGGGGTACGTGGTTCCAGACAGCTTTACGCACGGTACATCCGAACAGAGAAAACGGTGGTTCAATAAAGGATTTAAATCCGGTGATATGAATGAAGGCAATACTTTTAAAGCGAATAACCTTTAAAAGTGCTTACTTGTTCCGAAACATAAAAAAAGGGGGAGCTTGTCCCCCTTCCGCCGACTGTCTGCCAAGCGTCTATGGGTCTCGGCTAGCCAGTTATTCGGCAGGAGTGTCGCAAATTTCTTCAATCCTGAGTTTCACTTTAAAAAAGTAAAAATTACTCGGTCTTGATTTAAAATCATGGCAATAATCCCATGATAAAATTGCATTCGGGATAAGACCATTCAATCCTCATTAGGCCGGCTTACCAAACAGGCGTTCCACCCCTCTGTTTCTTATGATTCAAAGTCTTTTGCACTGACTCAAACGCGTTCCAGCATTCTGTTTAATGCTAGGATGGCATTATCCGCAATGTTCTTCTCCACTTTTATCGGATTGATGATGATACCTTCTTCAATGGATTCAAGCGCCCATAGCAGGTGAGGCAGATCAATCCGGTTCATTGTAAGACATGGACACATATTCGGATTTAATGAGATGATGTTCTTGTCAGGATTATTGGCGATAAGACGCTTGACAAGGTTCATTTCCGTACCGATTGCCCAAGAACTACCTGGTTCGGCTTTTTCAATCATATTTATGATGTACGATGTCGAACCCGCATAATCTGACAGGGCGACTACCTCGCGGCGGCATTCGGGATGAACGATGATATTCATTTCAGGCTGCTCCGCTCTAAGCGTTTCAATATTCGCCGTAGTGAAATTTTCATGGACTGAACAATGTCCTTTCCAAAGAAGTACCTTCAGATCTTCCAGTTCCCCTTCATAGATCAATTCATCCTTATGCGGGTCCCAGACAGCCATTTCATTCAATGGGATTCCAAGGTCAAAGGCGGTATTCCTCCCAAGATGCTGATCGGGAAGAAAAAGGATTCTTTCTTTTTGCGAGAGGGCCCACGAGACCATCCCTTGTGCATTGGAAGACGTCACCGTCGCCCCGCCATTTTTCCCTACAAAAGCTTTGATGGCCGCAGTGGAATTCACATAAGTTAGCGGAAGGATCGTATCGCCAAAAAGATCCTGAAGCTTTGTCCACGCCCGTTCCGTTTGTTCAATATCGGCCATATCCGCCATGGAGCAGCCTGCACGCATATCAGGAAGGATAACCGTCTGCCCTTCTTCCGTCAAAATATCCGCTGTTTCAGCCATGAAATGCACGCCGCAAAACACGATATAATCCGCTTCACGATTTTGCGCGGAAAGCTGGGCCAATTGAAGTGAATCCCCCGTTGAATCCGAAAATTGAATGACTTCCTCCCGTTGATAATGATGGCCTGGGATATACAGACGGTTCCCCAGTCGTTTCTTGATGCCATGGACCCGATTCTCCATCTCTTCCTTTGTCATCGTTTTATACTTTTCAGGCAATGTATTTCCTGCTGTTTTAGCCATCTCCAATATGTTCATTTCAATATCCCCTCCTGCTCTTTGACCTTTGCGCTAATATCCAGTGCTCTGACACTGTGCGTCAAGCTGCCCAACGAAATATAATCTACCCCTGTTTCCCGATATGAGGCTAGATTGTCTAAATGGATTCCTCCAGAAGCTTCAGTAATGATGTGGGCGGGAACCAATTTGATCAGTTGCTTGATTTCTTCGGGACTCCGGTTATCGAACATGATGATATCTGCACCGGCTTCCACTGCTTCAAGCACCTGTTGTGGTGATTCCGTTTCCACTTCCACTTTAGTGGTATGTCCCAGTTTGGATTTTACCGTTTGTACCGCTTTCGTTATGGACCCAGCGAAAGAAATATGGTTGTCCTTTATCATGACTGCATCATATAAACCATAACGGTGATTGAATGCCCCGCCTGAACGGACCGCATATTTTTCAAGCATCCGCAGGCCTGGTGTAGTTTTCCTCGTATCACAAGCTCTCGTCTTCGTCCCCGCTAATATCATGGCCGCTTTATGAGCCTGTGTCGCAATGCCGGACATACGCTGCACCAAATTCAAAACGACCCGTTCCCCTTTTAAAAGGGAGGCCATATCGCCGGTCATTTTTGCAAGCTGCTGTCCTTCTTCGAATACTTCGCCATCTTGAACAAAAAGGAAAACCTCTATTTGCTCATCCAGCAATGCAAACCCCGTCTTGATGACGTCCCCTCCACTGAAGACCCCGCCTTCTTTTGCGATGAATGTCAAGGTTCCTTGTTCACCTTGATCAAAAATCGTATCACTCGTTACATCGCATTCCCCTATATCTTCCATTAAAAATTGTTGCAGCATCTGCTTAAGCTTCAATATATTCATATAGTTGTCTCCCTTTCACTCGGTTTTTTACATCCGTGCAAGCAAGGATAACCGAATTATCAAGCCATTGGGTGTCATCTTCGCTTGGATAGTCACTGCGGAAATGACCGCCCCTGCTTTCCGTCCTGGTCAATGCGGATTCTGCAATCAGCCACGCCACAATAATGGCATTGATTTTCGTTATTTCCTGTATCGGTAATGCCGTCACTTCCATTTGCAGCAATTTTTCGATATTAAACGTTTCAAGATAATCCTTCAGTCGAGTTAAACCCGCTTCATTTCGAACGATTCCCGCCTCGTTCATTAATTTTTCCTGCAATGTCGTGAAATCAGGTAAAAAGGAAATTTGGCTGGAACACTTGTACTGCTCTTTTTCTTGCGGTATCGACCTTGACGCCACTTTAGCAAGGAAACGGCCTAGCGTATTTCCAAAAACCAGTCCTTCGAGAAGGGAGTTGCTTGCCAATCGGTTTGCACCATGTACACCAGTGCATGCCACTTCACCAACTGCATACAAAGAGGGTACTGAGGTTTGACCCGATTCATCCACTTCAATCCCTCCCATTAGAAAATGGTTTCCAGGTGCAACCGGAATTTTACCCAATTCAAGGTCCAGCCCGCTTTTTTCACATAATGAGGTAACTGTCGGAAAACGATTTTTAAAATCCTTAATCATCGAAATATCCAAAAATACCTTTTCACCGCGCTGTATATAAGAAAAGATCGTCTGTGCAACAACATGCCTTGGTGCTAGATCCTTCAAGCCATGGACATCCTCCATGATTGGCTTTCCCATTTCCGTCACTAATCTCGCACCATCCCCGCGAACCGCTTCAGAAACCAGGCCTTTCGCTTGGCCATTTACAAAAAGCAGAGTCGGATGGAACTGTATGAATTCCATGTCACGAACTTTTGCACCAGCCTTGAATGCAAGTGCGATTCCATCACCTGAAACCGTTTGTGAATTTGAAGTGAAATGGTATAGGGAGCCACAGCCGCCTGTTGCCAAAACAGTCTGTTCAGCATGATAGGTTACGAGTTCCCCTGCCCTATCAAGTGTTTTAACGCCTATGCAAGAATCATCTTTCCCGATAATCAACTCCACTGCAGTAACATTCTCCATCACAGTAACCGATGATTTTTTCAAGCAGCCTATAAGATGTTCCATGATGTACTTTCCGGTAGCATCACCGTGACTATGGAGGATTCTTCGTTCACTGTGGGCGCCCTCCATGCCAAGCAATAGAGTTCCGTCATGATCATGGTCAAATTGCATACCCGATTCTATAAGTTCAGCTATAACCGAAGGTGCCTCTTCGACGAGCTTTTCCACTGCCTTCACTTTGTTATATCTCTGACCAGCCGCCAGCGTATCTTTTTTATGTAAGGATACTCTGTCACGATCAGATATTGCAGCAGCAATCCCGCCCTGAGCTAAATATGAATTACCATGACGAATATTCGATTTTGTGATGAGTATCACATGCTTATGCTCACTTGCTTCCAATGCCGTTTTCAAGGCAGCAATCCCGCTGCCTATCACGATGATTTCCGCTTTTACCATTATTTCATTCCTCCTGTTTATGACAGGTGTCTTGACAACTATATTTACATATTATTAAACTATTATCAAGAGTTTTTTAAGATTAAAGGATGGAAGTGATTTCTTGATTTATTTGGATTACGCCGCTACAACACCGATTGACGAGGAGGCTCTCGACGTATTCAGCCAAGCATCCCGGAAGTTTTTCGGGAATGCGAGCAGTTTGCATGATATTGGCTCTGAAGCGGCACGTTTATTGGATATGTCACGGCAGCAACTCGCAGAAATGCTGAACATAAAAAAGGAAGGAATCATCTTTACGAGCGGCGGATCAGAAAGCAACATGCTTGCGATAAATACATTCATCGCTTCGAAACCATCCTGGCAGAACCATTTGATTGTAAGCCGGACTGAACATGCATCTCTTGCCAATTTCGTCGAAAAGCTTGAACAAGATGGCTTCGAGGTTACTTATTTACGGCATTTGGAAGATGGCCGTGTTGATATTGGACATCTGCAGGAATCCATGTCGGAGAGAACATGCTTAGTCATTGTCCAACATGTGAATTCGGAAATCGGGGTCATTCAACCCATTGAGCAAATAAGTGAAATCGTTCGAAAACACCAGGCTTTTTTTCATGTGGATTGCGTCCAATCATTTGCTAAATTACCGCTTGGCAAGATAGCCGCCTCATGTGATGGACTATCCGTTTCCAGTCATAAAGTTTATGGTCCAAAAGGGACCGGGGCCGTCATTTTCCCGGCCATCCATCAGTTGAAGGCTTCGGTACCGAATATCACTCATGAATATGGTTTCAGACCAGGAACAGTGGACGTCCCCGCGATAGCTTCCTTCGTGACCGCTGCTAAGAAATTAGGAGACATCATGGAAGATGAACGAAAACGGATTTCCGCACTTAGGACGCAATTGATTCAACGGCTGACGGATTTGAAAATCGATTTTCAAATCATCGAAGCAAAATACGAGCAATTGCCTCACATACTGGCACTGACCTTCGCAGGATTGCAAGGACAGTACATCATGCTGGAATTAAACCAGAAAGGATTCGCCGTTTCGACGGGAAGCGCCTGCCAAATCGGTAAACAGGATCCTTCAAAAACGATGATGGCCATTGGAAAAAGCGAAGATGAAGCCCATCAATTCGTCCGCTTTTCCTTTGGCAAAAACACGACAACCGGCGACATTCACAAGTTGGCGGACTGCATCGAAGGAATAGCTTCCATTCGATAAACCCCTCCAATCTGTGTTAGAATGTTTGTAATTAAAGAGGTGAATGTTTATGGAAAGAAAGAAACTACTTGGGGAAGAAAGACGGACGAAACTCTTACATTTATTGCAAACAAGCACGGAGCCTGTAACGGGCAGCGAGCTTTCGCAAATAACGAATGTAAGCCGGCAGGTTATCGTTGGTGACATAACCCTCCTGAAAGCGCGGAATGAACCTATCATTGCCACAAGCCAAGGCTATCTGTACCTACAAACGGGGAGCACGCAGAAGCCGGAAAGGATCATTGCTTGCCAGCACGATCCTTCCCGGACCCAAGAAGAACTATATTTACTAGTGGATATCGGCATCACGGTGAAAGATGTCAAAATCGAGCACCCCGTATACGGCGACCTAACCGCTTCCATCATGGTCAGCAGCCGTAAGGAGGTCCAGCAATTCCTTTCAAGGGTGACGGCAACGAATGCATCGTTTTTATCGGAACTGACGAGCGGCATCCATCTCCATACACTGAGCGCATCATCTGAAGAACTGCTCGACGAAGCGGAGTGCGCTTTGAGGGATGCCGGCATTTTAGTCGATTGAATGAACGAAAAATCCTCAAAAGATAGGGCTTTTGAGGATTTTTTTTATGGACTCTCATGCTCACTCAGCATTGGAGTTGCTTTCATTTGAGCTTCCATTCCCGGAGTTTTCATCTTCGTTACTTCTCAACTGCCCTATAAGGCTAATGACGGAACCGACCGCCTGTACCCAGCCCCCCACCACTTGAATTAATTCTGCATCAGATGGCTTCTCTTCCAAATTAGGATATTGATATTTTTGCTGTTCCTGCTCCTTATCTTGTTCTTCTTGTTCTTGATCCTTATCTTGGTCTTTTTCCAGAATGCTATTTTTAAGTTCGGCAATTCCACCCATCGCTTGCATCGAATTCCCAATCGCCTGCAACAAATTTCCCGTAGCATTGAAGGCCTGTTCCGGTTCATCCGGATTTTCGTATGCCCCCGCCAAAGCGGTTCCTCCTCCCAACGCTTGAATCAGATTGCCTTTGATGATTAATTCCTGTTTCGTTATTTCATCAAAATCAATGACTAAGCCTAAGATAACAGTCGAATTTCCGATTGCCTGTATTATATTCCCGAATTTATCTAGAGACCAGGTTTCTTCCGCGTCGGCCAATAAGGCATTTCCTGTTGCTTGAAGTTCATTTCCAATCAAATCCAAGTTATTACGAAATTCTTCGTCCAAGACATAGGAGGGTGTACCCGCTATAGCAGAAATGACAGTTCCTATCGCTTGAATCCAAGAACCGAAAGTTTCTTTGAATTGATTACCCATCTCTGCTGACCACCACCCTCTCCCCGCATTTTTGATTAAAAAGGTGCATCCACTGAATTAGTTTTCATAATATGTATTGCCAGTTCCACATGTGGCCCACCGAGATTTACTTATTGTATTTGCTTCCAGCACAATCGGTGTTTGTTTTTCATCCAGAATCATAGGCACTTTTTATCATGAAAAACTTCGCACCTTCCCAAAATCCAATAAACCTGCCTATTGCTATATATTTCATCAAATGACAGCCCACCATTTTAGGAACTTGTACACAAGGGAAATACAAATCTTAACGAACACAAAAAATGCCCTGGAAATAATTCCGGGGCACCCTTCTTATTCATTGTACTCAGCTTTTAACATTCATCGTTGCGGTACACCAGTTTGGACTTTAAAGCATGTATAGCTTCCCATGATCGATACCGTACATCCTAAGGCCTCGAGCTCAGAGATCGCTCCTGGGATGAGGACATCGTCAAGGGACATTTCGATGTCGATGATGAAGAAGTAATTGCCCAATCCTGTTTTCATGGGTCTTGATTCAATCTTGGAAAGGTTAAGTTTCCTCCAGGAAAAAGCGGAAAGCACTTGGTGCAGCTGCCCTGAATGGTCGGCAGGCAGTTGAATCATCAAGGTCGTTTTCTTGTCCCCTTCAACGGTCAAATGCCCTTCATAGTCGACTTCACTGTTGGATATGACGATAAACTTGGTGTGATTATGTTCATAATCGTGAATATTTTGTTTTACAATCGTCAAACCGTACTCCTCCGCAGCCATATCATTTGCAATCGCAGCAATATTGATATCGGGATTCTCCAACACCATCTTCGCAGCGGCTGCTGTGGATGTCACATACTCATACGGAATGCCCCTTAGCTCATTATGTAGGAATTTGCGGCATTGAGCGATGGCATGGGAATGTGAATAAACCATGTCAGGTTTGAAACCAGGATATGCATGATCCGGGTGCACCATATAATGCTGTTGGATTGGAATCGTCACTTCGCCTTTCATCGGCAATGTGACTTCATGGACTAAGTAATCCATCGTTATATTTACCGAACCCTCCAAAGCATTCTCGATCGGCACGAGCGCGTGATTCACTTCCCCGTCCCGAACAGCATCAAGGCAGTCCGGAATCGTGTTCATCGGTATTTTTATATCATTAGGAAATAGTCGCGATACAGCTAAATCCGTGAACGTTGCTTTTGGTCCAAGAAATGCAATTTTTGCTGTCATATTATAAACTCCTTCTCACGGAAAATCTATTGTTTATGTTATGCCATTTTCTGATTTTTTACAATAGTTAATCGTTAATTTCCTCTTACAAATGAAAACAGCCTGTACATGTGTAATGTACAGGCTGTTTTCATGCGCCGTTACCAATGATTTCGACTTTTTCGACGAACTCCATTTTACGCAGTTTAGTGAGCAGTTCATTAATATCCATCGTCATCCCACCCGTATTCAGGGATAGGGTGACATTTGCACGTCCCTGTAAAGGAATCGTTTGGTGGATGGTCATGATGTTGCAACCGGATGAGGCGACGAGCCGTAAAAGCTCCGATAGAGTACCAGAACGATCTTCAAGATAGAAGAACAGTGTAATCAGCTTTTCCTTAACAACTGTATGAAACGGAAAAACCGTGTCACGGTATTTGTAAAAAGCACTCCTGCTTAGGTCCACTCGCTGTACCGCTTCCCAAACTGATTCCGCTTTTCCCCGTTCGATCATTTCTTTTGCATCCAGCGTTTTTTTCATCGCTTCGGGAAGGACATCCTCTCGAACGAGGAAAAATTTCTGATCGGACTTATTCAAACTCCGCACGCCTCCTTTTGCCTGCCATCATGGTCTCCAATCAATCAACAAATTCAAATTCATATTCAAGGATACGGACGATATCGCCGTTTGTCGCACCTTTTTGGCGAAGGCCTTCGTCGACTCCGAATGAACGAAGCTGTCTGGCGAACCGACGTATGGACTCTTCACGGGTGAAGTCAGTCATTTTGAATAGACGCTCGATCTTGAATCCTGATACGGCAAAGCTGCCATCGGGTTCGCGTTCAATGTTAAATTCATCCGACTGTGATGTATGTTTATATAGTACCCGGTGGATTCCAGTATTCTCTTCTTCATGTTCAAGAGGGAACTCAGGGGTCTCTTCGATTTTATCAGCGATTGCATAAAGAAGCTCACGGATCCCTTCACGCGTCACGGCAGAAATCGGGAAGACAGGATAGTCTTCTTCCAGCTTTTCTTTGAAAGCAGCTAAGTTATCTTCTGAATCCGGCATATCCATTTTACTTGCTACAATGATTTGCGGACGTTCAGTCAAGCGCAGGTTATACTCTTCCAATTCTTTATTGATTGTTTGGTAGTCTTCATATGGATCCCGGCCTTCAAGACCCGACATATCGATTACATGAACAATTACCCTCGTTCTTTCAATATGGCGCAGGAATTGATGTCCAAGTCCCACTCCTTCTGAAGCGCCTTCGATCAGACCAGGTAAATCGGCCATGACGAAGCTGCGGTGATCTTCCGTTTCCACCATTCCGAGGTTCGGTACGATCGTTGTAAAATGATATTCGGCAATTTTAGGCCTAGCTGCGGATACGACAGAAAGCAAAGTGGATTTCCCTACACTTGGGAAACCAACCAAACCGACATCAGCCAACAGTTTCAATTCCATGACGATATCGCGTTCTTGGCCGGGTTCGCCATTCTCCGCGATTTCAGGTGCAGGATTTGCAGGCGTGGCAAAACGGGAATTTCCCCGGCCTCCGCGGCCACCTTTGGCGATAACGGCGCGTTGTCCATGCTCAACTAAATCAGCAATGACTTCCTTCGTTTTATCATCGATGACAACGGTGCCAGGTGGAACCTTGATGACCATATCTTTTGCAGCCGCACCATGCATGTTTTTGGACATGCCATGTTCTCCGCGAGGTGCCTTAAAGTGACGTTGGTAACGGAAATCCATTAATGTACGCAAGCCCTCTTCCACTTCAAATACGACATTGGCCCCATTACCGCCATCTCCGCCAGCCGGTCCGCCTTTAGGTATGAATTTCTCACGACGATAAGCAACTATCCCGTTACCACCGTCTCCGCCTTTTACATAGACTTTCGTTTGATCGACAAACATGCTATCACTTCCTTGTTTTCTGCAAGTCAATTCTTGCTGTATACTTCTCTAAAAGTTAATATCCATCTTAAAAAATATTTCATCCTCATTACATTCAAGAATTTCAATTGATTGCTCGGCCGTTAATGAACTTTCCAAAAACTCGATCACTGGGGATTGATCAATGAACCTGCCTTGCATATGAAATGTACAGTGCATATCGCTCACTTCTTTTTTACACATAGAAACAGCCAGTATATTTTCAAAAAACGGATCCAGGTTTTTATCCAGAATCTTGAAGAAATCGCATGTCCAGCGATACATCAGCCCGTCCATCTCGGTTGAGCCTTCGAAAACATCAATGATTTCATATTCGCAATAAAATGATCCATTATTCCAATTCGACGTCAACAGCATCTCGGTGAACTTAGGTAAATTCAAACTGGAAAGTCGTGCTTCATTCTGGGTTTCAACAATGATTTCATCAATGATGCCCTTGACACGATCAATTCTGTTCAACTCCAGATTCCCTTTGATGATTTGAATTTTATTCAGCCAGTCATGCCTGGTTTGACGCAGAGTTTCAATAGTCGTCCAATTTTTATCCATTATTAACACCTTCAATTATGATAAAGAAACTTTTTTCAGCTCTATCATGTTGAATACTTCCATTTGTACAGTATATCAAAAAAACAACAAACAGGAAATGAAGCTCGATTCACATGCCTTCACATGAAAGCCCCCGTCCAAAAAATACAGCCGCACACCCTGAGTTCTTTGGACGATGGTAGAGCCATTTGAACTAAAAAAGAGAATGGGCCTTATTTATGCACCAATTGGAGATATTATAGTTGAATTGGAGTGTCTATTTGGTTTAACCAAATCGGATGGAGGAATAATCTTGGATTTCCCCCCTGAAAGTTTAAGAAAGCCCGCCTATTGGCGAGCCTTTTGTAAGTCAGAGGTTGTTTCCTTATACTAATGACTAAAGTCTCCTGCAAAATGCTGGTTCGTTCCTATAGTATAAATAAAGGGCCGGACCCCTTCATCACTATATAGCATACCATTATTAAAAATGACGCGGTATATAGTGTCTTGTAGAAGGAATCAGACCCTTTTGAGTCAGCCTCTGTTCAAAGATGCCAATTATGCTTCTTGTGCAACTGGATATACGCTTACTTTTTTACGGTCACGTCCGAAACGTTCGAATTTAACAACACCGTCTACTTTAGCGTATAGAGTATCGTCTCCACCACGGCCTACGTTCTCACCTGGATAGATTTTTGTTCCGCGTTGACGGTAAAGGATAGAACCACCAGATACGAATTGACCATCTGCACGTTTAGCGCCAAGACGCTTGGAGATTGAGTCACGTCCGTTCTTTGTAGAACCTACTCCTTTTTTCGAAGCGAAGAACTGAAGATCTAATCTTAACATTTGTTCCACCTCCTATTGGTTGAGGATAATTTTCATGTATTTACCATAATCACGTTCGATGGTTTGCAGTGATATGAGCATTCCGTTCAAAAGCAGCTGAACCTTCTCTTCCGATTCCGGCGAAAGATTCCCCGGAATGGCGCAGCGAAGATAGCCGCCTTCTCGCCCTTGCTCAATCTCAGGCTCTACGTCCGTTAAGGACATGATGGCATTGACTGCCCCGAAGGAAACAGCCGATACACCTGCACAAACGATATCAGAACCTTTTTTAGCAAAATTAGCATGTCCGCTTAAGGTGAACGAAGCAATCCGTTCCTGCGGAGCATCAAATACAACTTTGATCATCTAGAAACAGCCCTTACGCGTTGATTGCTTCGATAACAACTTTAGTGTATGGTTGACGATGACCTTGTTTTTTACGATTGTTTTTCTTCGCTTTGTATTTGAAAACAGTGATTTTCTTTTGCTTACCTTGTTTTTCGACAGTACCTGTTACAGTAGCGCCTTCAACTAGTGGAGCACCGACTTTCACGTCTTCGCCACCTACGAATAAAACTTTGTCAAATGTAACAGTTTCGCCTGCTTCTGCGTTTAATTTTTCAATGTAAACCGCTTCGCCAGCTGCTACTTTAATTTGTTTACCGCCAGTTTCGATAATTGCGTACATACTTGCACCTCCTTAAATGTCTCAGACTCGCCAATCACAGGCGTTTTACCAAAAAGGCAAAAGCTTAAAACCTGATGTTGAGCGGTTGTAGCACGGGTGCTACAAACATAACATTAAAATCCTACCATGAAACAGGAAAGGCTGTCAATATATTTATAACAATTCCCGCTCTTCACTCGAAAGCGCGCCCGATTTCCTGAATGCTTCCGAATCGCTTGATGGAATAGGCATTCGTCAAACCTGGGATAAAAGACAGGAATATCTTTTTAGCGATCAATTCCTCCAATGCCGGCCGATATGATTCCTTTTCACCAAGCAGCACGTCCGCCACCGCTTTACTGACCTCCACCCATACCGCTTCATCATCCGTCTTCCTGTGTTCCAGCAGTTCACGTTCCAACCGGAAGGCCACCGTTTCCGGGCTCTCGATTTTACCGCTTCCACTGCACACAGGGCAAGGCACCGTCGTCATTTCACTTAAAGACGGGGAGGTTCGCTTTCTCGTCATTTGTAAAATGCCCAGTTCCGTAAAACCGATGACCTGGATTCGCTTCTCATCCCTCATCGCTTCCTTTTTAACGATTTCGATGATTTCCTGCTTATGCCGGGACTGGTCCATATTGATGAAATCTATCAGGATGATTCCGCTGATATTCCTCAATCTCAGTTGACGGGCGACCTCTTTCGCCGCAGCCTGATTAACCGCAAACAATGTTGCTTCCTTCGCCACCTTGCCGGTGAACTTACCTGAATTGACATCGATTACGGTGAAAGCTTCCGTTTCTTCAAAAATTAAATATCCGCCATTATCAAGCCAAACGATTTTCTTGGCCATTTTCTCAACTTGCGCTTCCACATTCCATTCGGAAAAAATATTCTTGGTACCCGCTACATGGGATATTTCCCACTCCTTACGGTTTTCCTGTATCCACTTTTTCAACTCGCGATAGGCCTCGAAGTCATCGATGGCAAGTTCCCCGGTCACCGTTCCCGACATTTCGGAAATGATCATATCAAGGTATGCGTCCCTTTCATAGAGAAGGGACGGGGCCTTAAGGGACGCAGCCTTGACTTCAAGCCCTTTATGGAGCTCCCGCAATCCAGTTAACCTGTCAAGGAAGACCGATTCACTTTCGTTCTCCATCGAGGTGCGGACAATCAATCCTTCATCAGGATTTTTATGCTGCATGGCCGTTTCCCGCCATTGCTTCTGAAGACCGTCGTTTTTGAATTTCTTTGAAACACCAACATAATCTATTCCATGTATGTATACGAGGGACTCCGTTGAAAACTCGATCAGCCCCGTCAATTTAGCTCCTTTTGTTCCCGTTTCATCCCGCGTCACCTGAACTAGCAGCTTTTCTCCCTGACGGACAAATTGACCGATGGATGCTTTCCCATCACTTTTTTTTGTAAGCTGGAAAGAGGGAATCTCGTCACGGTGTAAAAAACCATTCTTCTCTGCACCATAATCAATGAAGGCGGCATCCATTCCCGGCAGCACCTTCGTCACCTTCCCAAGATAAATATTACCGACCGTACTGCGCTTTTGAGGCGGCATGATTTCAAGTTTACGTAAAACACCATTCTCAAGGACGGCCACTCTTTTTTCGCGTGAAGCCAGGTTCGCGATCATTTTTTTCATCAAAAAAAATCCTCTCCTCAATTTGAAGAAAGGATAACATATTTAATAAGAATATAATAGGTCGCCGATTTTCCCGTTCGTCATTTTCTCCGAAAAATAGGCATGAAGGATTTCCGTTTCATCCAACGAGCCGCTCTCTTTCCCGTTTTTCATGATGATGACGGGGTGTTTACAGCCGCGTTGAAACAGTTCCAGCACTTTATAAATCGGTTCTTGTGAATCCACCGATATCGGCTTCAGTTTCGCCAAATCATTCGTATGCCCGTAATGGCGCTGCAAAAGAAAGCGGATGAACGCGTAATACCTCTGCCGCCATTCCATGACGAGTGAGAGACTTATGAAAAAGATGATGAGCCAGATGTTCAAATTGAGCGGATCCAGTATGATCCAGGTCAAAAAAGCCAGGACAGCGAATACTGCAGAAAAATGAAGGGTATGTTTCTGTGCTTCCAAAAAGGTGCAGTATAGGGAAATACCGATGAATAACAAGCGTCCCCCGTCCAAGGGCCAAATTGGCAGCAGATTAAAAATCAGCAGCATGAGATTCATATACAAAAAGGGCTGATACAGCTCATATGGGATAATAGTAAAGAAATAGAGCAAAAAAGCTGCACCAATGAGCCAAACATGTTGAAGCGGACCGGCAAGCACCACCGCCAAATCCTCCTTCAAACTCTTATTTCCATACTCCTCAGTCTCGACAGCCCCGCCAAAAGGAAGCAGCTGGATTGACTTTATCCGCCATTTGAAGTGCTGGGCACAGACAGCATGCCCCATTTCATGAATGAAGACGATGAGCAGCAGCATCATCATTTCAACGAAATGGGCAGTGAGGATGGCGATGCCAATGACAAACCACAGTGTCGGGTGCACCCTGATTTTAAACAGTAACTTCGCATATTCACTCAAAGGAAATCACCTTTTTGGGATCGACGAAAGCATCATTTTCTTTTATCGCTAAATAAAATCTGCCCTTGGATCCATCTTCACTTAGTGTAACCTGTCCGACTTCATTGCCCTTTTTAACGAACTCATACAATTTCACATCAATTTCTTTCAGCTGCCCATACCAAGATTCAGTTTTATTGGCATGCTGAATGACTACCGTCTTTCCGATCCCCTCCTTTTCACCGGCAAAAATGACGACCCCTTCATTAACGGCCTCTACTTTTGAGCCTTTGCTCGTTTCCAATATGATTCCCTCACCGTTCGTCTCGAAGTTTTGGGCAATCTTCGCAGAAGCTGGCATTGCATATTCCTCATTCGAATCAACAGTTTCCGTATTGGCTTCATTCGGTAAAAAAGCGATTGGTTTACCAAACGCACTTTCGTACCAATTGGAGATTGAAGCGAACTGAAATTCCTTGTTCATGTTCTCCGTGACAAAACTTCTGGCAGGGTCCAGCCGCACAGAAGGGTGTTTGAACATCACCGCAACTATCAGGAACAGGCATACACTGGCAAGGATTTTAAAGAAAAAATATTCTTTCTTGAAGAGTGGATGATCTTTCTCGGAATACCCGTTATAAGAATCAATTCCATATGGTTCCTCATTGTTGATTTCCGTCCAACTGCCGCTTCCTGCCGGCTTATCATTAAACTTGCGTCTCTTGGCAATACGATTTCGGATATCTTTCCTGCGATCATCCATTCCAGATTCCCCTCCCTGCTCATGTCAAAGCGCTATATTACAACGTATGAGCAACTTGTCCAGACTATGACGGGGAAAAGCTGCACATCCTGAAAAATTTTTCCAATGAAAAAAATCATCAGGAAACTAATGAATTTCCAAGGTGTTTCTGTATCGATTAAGAAAATCTAATAATTGAGATTGATATTGTTCCCTGAAATTTGTTATAATAAAGTGGTTTTAACATTATTGAGGGGGAACATTTTTTTATGTCAATCGAAATAGGCAGCAAAGTACAAGGTAAAGTAACAGGTATCACTAATTTTGGAGCATTCGTAGAATTACCAGGAGGCTCAACAGGTCTTGTGCATATCAGTGAGGTAGCAGATAGCTATGTAAAAGACGTAAATGACCATCTTAAAGTAGGCGACCAAATTGAAGTAAAAGTGATTAGTGAGAAAGACGGAAAAACTGCCTTGTCCATCAAAAAGGCTATAGATAGACCCGAAGGGCAAACCTCTTCTTATACCAAACGCCCACCACGCCAAGGGGATAGCCGTTCTAAAGATTTTCGTTCAAAAGGTAATTTCCAACCAAAGGAAAATTTCGAAGATAAAATGGTGCGCTTTTTAAAGACTAGCGAAGAAAATTTATCGACTCTTAAACGCAGCACTGAATCAAAACGCGGCGGCAGAGGCGGAAGACGCGGATAACCCGCTGCATTTCAGCATATAGAACAGGCAAGCCGGGATACGGCTTGCCTTTTTTATTTTCATGAAGTTCCATGCAAAAAAAAGCGAGGGCATCAAATGCTCCCGCTTCTTGACAAAAGAATATGGATTTACCGCACGCTAAAGAATTTTTTCAACTTGGACATGAAGCCCTTTGGTTCGCTGCCAATTGGAGTCAAGGGCACAGATTCACCAAGGATCCTTCTGGCAATGTTCCGATAGGCTAGCGAGACTCTATTGTCCGGATTGTAGGCAATGGGTTCCTTTTTATTCGCTGCCACAATGACCTGGTCATCATCAGGGATGACGCCGATCAAATCAATCTTAAGAAAATCGGCAACTCCATCGATATCCATTTCTTCATCCTCATGAAGCAAATGTCCGCGAATCCGGTTGATGATCAATTGAGGCGGTTCAATATGCTCTTCTTTTTCAAGCAAGCCAATAATACGGTCAGCATCCCTTACAGCCGGTCTCTCTGCCGTCGTAACGATAATCGCCTTGTCTGCCCCAGCTATGGCATTCCTGAACCCCTGTTCGATGCCTGCAGGGCAATCAATGATGACATAATCATAGTCAGGCTTCATATCGCTTATGAGTTTCCTCATCTGCTCTTCATTCACCACTGTTTTATCACTATTTTGCGGAGCTGGAAGCAAATAAAGCAAATCCTCGAAATGTTTATCCTTAATGAGCGCCTGGTGTATCTTGCAGCGCCCTTCGACCACATCGACCAAATCATAGATGATGCGATTCTCCAATCCCATGATCACATCCAAATTCCGAAGACCAATATCCGTATCAATCAAGCAAACCTTCTTGCCTAGAAGAGCTAAAGATGTTCCTAAATTGGCGGAGGTGGTCGTTTTCCCGACACCACCCTTACCGGATGTTATAACTATTGCCTCTCCCACGATTAGAGACCCCCTTCTAATCTATTTAAATTAGGTCTATATTTCTTTAAAACTTGCAGTTTTTCTATAATGATATTTTCTTCTTCATCCATGAAGGCACATTCCAAGTCATGTCCCCATTTTGAATATTGATCAGGAGATAAGTTCACTTGTCCGGCAATGCGCAGCTGGGCAGGCTTCATGACAGAGGCAGCTATGATGGCCTCATTATTCCCTTTATATCCGGCATGGGCTATTCCCTTTAGCTGTCCCATGATATATATGTTGCCACCCGCTCGAACCGTTCCGTCGGGATTGACATCCCCAATTAACAGTAAGTCGCCGGGAACTTCAAAAACCTGTCCCGACCTTATCACCTTTGTCACGGTCGTCACTTGGTTTTCTTCTTTCCATCGTTTCGCTTCATCCTTCGACAGGACATTCGAAATCATCTCAACCACGAAAAGCTTCTTCTTTTTATGGATGACCTCTTTAATCTTTTCTTCTTGTTGTTCATCAAGATAGCGGTTCCCTGTATGTACTTTTACGGAAATGGACGGGTCATTTTCTTGAAACTGATAGTTTGCCGAAAGCTTCACTTCTAACTCTTTCAATAATTCGGAAAAGGAGCAAGAATCATCGAGATGAAGCATAAACCCGTCTTTTGTTCCCTTAATCATGACATTTTGCTGAATTCTTTTATTCATGACGTTTGTTTCACCTCAATGAAATATAATTCGACATAGGAAAACAAATTTCCTTTTTCTACGTACACGGAAAAGAGAAAATACATTTCCCACCTGCTTCTTAAAGACACAGGAACGTTATTCCGTTTCTCCTTGCAAATCAAGCATTTCAATCATTCTCTTTAAAGGATAGCAACTGATGATAATGAATGCGAGATTCAATAATAATGTCGGAATCAATCTCCGTTCCGCAAATTCACCAAATCCCATATCTGCAAATGATAGGATGATATTCATCTGAAAGATGACAACCTCTAAAACTGCCGTGAATAAAAGCGCAGTAAGGCAGGCAATCAAAATATTATTTTGCAGGATTTTCATGCTTTTCGATATCAGATAGGCAAGAAAAGGCAGCAGGAACATGTAAATTCCAAGGATTTCCGTATATACGACATCATAAGTCAACCCAAGAATCGCCCCATAAAGCATACCCATTTTCCTGGACCCGTACATGGTCAGGAAAAAAACGAATATCATCATGAAATGGGGCACGAGGATTTTATCGGCCCCGAATGCATCTCCAGCGAACATCTGGGCGAAGATGCTTTCAAAAACAAAAAAAACCAAGGCTATGAAAGAAAGGATGAAATATCTCACTCAGCTTCATCCTCCCCTTCACTTTCTTTCTGTACACCGTCCACTTCACGCTGAACGACCATGACATTATTAATATCATAAAAATCCGTCGAAGGTTCGATATATGCAGTCTGGTTCAATCCATATTGATCCACTTTGACATCGACAACTTTCCCGATCAGCAGACCTTTCGGAAAGATTCCTCCATAACCGGATGTGATGACCAATGAATTTTTCTTGATCTTTTTATCGTAAGGAATCCGTTTCATCAGCAAAAGGTTCTTCTTATCATCGAACCCTTCAATCAAGCCATATGCTTTATCATCACCCTGAACGATGGCTGAGACACGGTTGGCTTTATCGATCGAACTTAAAAGTTGAACCGAGGCCGTGAAATCCGTCGCTGATTTCACCTTACCGACTAACCCATTGGAAGTGATGACAGCCATGTTTTTTTCTACCCCATTACGCTTCCCTTTATTGATCGTCAGCATTTCATGCCAGCGGTCGGGATTGCGGCCGATGACCGTCGCCTGAGTGGGCGAATACTTCCGCAGGTCATCTTCTTTTTTGAGGTTGTCGCGAAGTTCTTCATTTTCTTCCTTTAAATCTTGGACTTGGGTTTTCAATAATACATATTCATCCAAGCGGGCTTTCAATTTTTTGTTTTCATCGTATGTATGTTGAAGGTCTTTTAAGCCCCCTACAAAACCTGTTATACCCGATACTGGCTTATTAAACACATTTCCGACCCAGCCTGTCGTATCTTTCAGGAATTGCTCCGGCCAGGTCAACTCTTCTCTCTCCCTTAATGAAAAACCGATCAATGCCACGAGAACGATAATACTAACGAGCAAGAGAAGGAGCTTTTTATTAAAAAACTGTGGCATGGTGATTACACCTCTATCTAAAATTTACTCTATGGTTTTTAAAATTACACTATGGATTTAATGAAATAGCAAAACATAAGAAAACCGGCTCAAAATTGCACCTTTTGTTGAGCCGGCCCTATTTGAGAAGTAATGCTTATCGCGAATCTCTTGATTTAGTCTTGAATAAATGAATGTGGTCCAGCGCTTTTCCCGTTCCGATCGCAACGCAATCCAGAGGATTTTCAGCGATGATCACCGGCATTTGCGTTTCTTCACTGATGACTTTATCCAAATTGCGCAGCAAAGCACCCCCGCCTGTCAGTACAATGCCTCTGTCCATGATGTCAGCGGCTAATTCAGGTGGTGTTTTCTCTAAAGTGTTTTTCACGGAATCCACAATTGCAGAAACGGTGTCGCTTAATGCTTTGGATATTTCCTCAGCTGTAATTTCGATCGTTTTTGGTAATCCAGTCAATAGGTCACGGCCGCGAATTTCCATGTTTTCGACGCCTTCCGTGTCTCCAGCAGAACCAATTTCCATTTTGATCGCTTCAGCAGTACGCTCACCGATCATCAAATTGTAGTTCTTACGGATGTAGACGATTATGGCATCATCCATTTCGTCACCGGCAATACGGATCGATTGGCTTGTAACGATTCCGCCAAGGGAAATGATGGCCACTTCCGTCGTCCCTCCGCCGATATCGACGACCATGCTGCCTGTAGGCTCCCAAACGGGAAGGTCCGCACCGATCGCTGCTGCAAACGGTTCTTCGATAGGATATGCGTCACGGGCTCCAGCTTGTCTTGCTGCATCGATGACTGCACGCTGCTCAACTGCCGTAATTCCAGAAGGCACACAAATCATGACATATGGCTTGTTGCCGAATACGCCCTTCTTTTGAGCTTCCTTCATATAATACTTCATCATGGTAGCCGTCGTTTCATAATCGGCAATTACTCCATCCTTCATCGGGCGCAGGGCAACCACGTTACCAGGTGTACGGCCGATCATGTTTTTCGCATCGTTTCCGACTGCAACGATTTGCTTTGTATCTGTTTGCACCGCTACAACCGATGGTTCACGTACTGCGATGCCTTTTCCCTTCACATAGACAAGCGTATTCGCCGTTCCTAAATCAATCCCTATATCTCTTGCTCCAATTCCAAACATTATGGTATCTCCCTTTCGTAAACAAAAATGCCTTTTTATAAGTTCAAATAATAATTTGTCGTTTTTTGACAATAAGAGTTTTGAAAAAGTTTCCTCTTTTAAAAATCATAAACAATATTATATCGTATCGTCAAAAAATTTGATAGTGTCATAAATAACCTTTTTCCTTCAAGCTAACATATTTATGTTCCCCGATGATGATATGGTCCAATACTTCAATCCCGATTATTTTACCACATTCGACTAACCTTTTCGTCACTTCAATATCTTCTCTGCTGGGAGAGGGGTCTCCGGAGGGGTGGTTATGAAGACAAATGATAGAGGCAGCTGACCTTTTGAAAGCCTCTTTAAAGACCTCGCGCGGATGCACGATCGAGGCATTGAGGCTCCCGATGAATACAGTAGTTTTTTGTAGCACTTGATTTTTCGTATTTAAATAGAGACAGACGAAATGTTCCTGTGATAAAAACCGCATTTCCTCCATGCAATAATTAGCTCCATCTTCAGGAGATCGAATCACATAACGGTCTTGGTCATTTAAATTGTTAATTCTCCTGCCAAGTTCGACAGAGGCCAGGATTTGTATCGCTTTTGCTTCACCAATCCCTTTAATCACGGTCAGTTCTTCCACTGAGGCTTCTTTTAGCAAGCGCAGGCCCTTGAAGGAATTCATGAGCCTGCCGGATAGTTGCAGGACTGATTCTTCCCTTGATCCTGTCCTCAATAGCAAAGCAAGCAATTCCTGATTGGAAAGACTTTGCGGCCCGTCCTGGAGAAACCTTTCGCGCGGCCTCTCTTCTTTCGGGTAATCCCGTATTAACATTTTTTCGCTCAAAAGATCAACCCTTCCTTAGAAAAGGGAAGATGCCAGGGGAAATCAGATTATCCTAACTCTTCCTGCATCGCTTTAAGTTCCCGGGCCAGTCTTGAGACCGGAAGCCCGACGACTGAGAAATAGTCCCCTTTGATTTGTTTGACAAGAAGAGATCCGTATCCTTGAATCCCATAGGCGCCAGCTTTGTCAAAAGGTTCCCCGCTATCCAGATATCGTTCGATTTCAGCTTCTGGCAGCTCCCAAAATGTCACTTCCGTTTTTTCTGCGAATACTCTGCGATGCTTTCCGAACAGGATGGCGACACCTGTGTATACTTCATGTGTCCGTCCTGATAACATTTCCAGCATTCTTTTTCCATCCGCCCTGCTTACCGGCTTACCCAAAATCTTACCATCAAGGACAACAACGGTATCCGAGCCGATTACCCAGCTTTCCTGAAATTTTGCTGCGATGGCTTCCGCTTTACGGGATGCCAGTTCTTTCACCGCTGCATCAGGACACATGTTTTCATCAATACTTTCATCAACATTGGAATTCATGCTTTCAAAGGGGATTTGAAGAAATTGAAGAAGAAGTTCTTTACGACGTGGTGATGAGGAAGCTAAAATCAATGGATGCATAATATAAAAGTCACCTTTCTTTACATAGGGAGATACATATCTATCCTATCAAATAATGGTGCAATCCACAATTATTGTTTACTAGGAATCGACAAATCCCTGTAAGTATTTCCCGGAAAATAAAAAAGGTGTCACAGATGGTTTCATATTGGGAGGCTTGTCCCATTAGGCAGCCCCCCTATTTCACTACTTTTGGTAATTCAATAAAAAATTCAAAAGACTTTCTTGAGCCTGGAATAGCTTTTCTTCATTTTTGGAAGTCTCATATTCATCAATCGACTTTGCCGCAGCAGTCAGGTCATCGTTCATCTTTGAAAACGCCGGCGATAATTTCCCCGCCTTCAGTTCATCCATGTTTTTTTTCAGGGTTTCCCCGTTTACCGTCCCTGCCTTTCCGCGGAGCTTTGTTGCGGATGTTTCTGCCAACGAAGCATATACTGCCTTCATCTTGTCGAGGGTTTTTTCATCTTCTTGGCTTGTCCCTGCCGCTTCAAAATTGATTTCCTTCCAATATACATCCACATCATATGACTTTAAGAACAAGGCCAATTCTTTACTTGCAGCTAGACTCTCTGCAGATCCCAGAAATAGATAATAGCTTTCTTCCAATTTGAAGATTTCAGCAGGAACCTGCTTTTCAATGATTTTCTTTTGAATTTGCCTTGCCGCATCCTCGCTGCTGAATACTCCCCCCTGTACAAGGAATGTCTTCAGCTGGTTTCCCGGTTCGGTCACTGCCGCTTTTTTATCTTCAACTGTGGCTTCAGTTGGAATCGGGGTCTCGACCGAAGATACTTCGGCTTTTTCCTTTGTAATCGTTTTAACGGCGATCAAGCCAAGAATCGACCCAAAAAACACAGCACAAATGACTGCGATCATGAATGTCTTGATCGGTCTTTTATCCGAGCTTTTCAGTGACCCGGTACCAAAACCGATGAGCTTCGGCATTTTCTTCTTTGGCGGTGTGGGTACCAATACGATCTTGCTTTCATTTGAATCCTCAGGGAGTATCCATTCGAAACTCTCATCAGTTTGTTCCTGTTCCTGCTCCTTACTCGCCGCCTCTTGACTTTCAACTTTTTTATCGGCAAATACTTTTTCTTCCCCATTTATTTTAATCGTTACACCCTTGCTTTCTTCCGGCTTGCCCAATTTTTTTCCTCCCCTCCAGATCATTTTTTTCATCCTATCATAGAGGGAAAAAAAAATAACAAGACTTTTGTCGTCTTGTCATTAATAGGTTTCGTCAAATTTCCCTATTCATATATCGGTAACAAAAAAGGAATTCCAGGTACTGGTACTATTGCTTCATGAACCCTTCCATATCACCTCTCACCAATTACATACATCCCTCTATCATTTCATAATCTCTTGCCGTCAAATGGGGATGGTTCCCTACTGAGCTATTGTTCAGGTGATTTTTTGACAAATTCCTCTTGAATCAGGATGGCCCTTTAAGCTCATCTTAAAAATGTTACATACCAATGTAATAGCGAATCGCCCCAAAAATAAGCAGTCAATGTCCCAAAAACGATATACGGTCCGAAAGGAATAAGGGTTTTCTTTTTTAAGATTCCGGTCAGCAACCCGGTGATGCCAAGCAATGCCCCATAAAAGCACGCAAAAAGCAACGATAACAGCACCATCTTCATTCCCAATACGAAGCCAATCACTGCAAACAGCTTGATATCACCGCCACCCATGCCCCCCTTACTCACGACCGCGATTGATAACAGCAGGCTAAAACCAACCGCTGCCCCGACAATTGAATCCCACCAGGGCGTCAGTGGAAATGAGACTCTTAAAACAATAAAAATCACTATAAAGAAAAGCAGTATTTTATCGGGTATGAGCATATAGGCGACATCAGTCACGAAGATGATCATAAATAATGAAATCAATATCCAGCCAACCAAAAGTTCGCCCGACCAGCCAAGGAATATCGGAGCAGAGGCAAACAAAACACCGGTCAGCATTTCCACGGCCGGATAAAGGGGGGATATCCTTGCTTTACAGCCCCGGCATTTACCGCCTTGCAACATATAAGAAATAACCGGCATCAACTCGAAGAATGTCAATGTACGCCCGCAAGAAGGGCAGGCGGAGCGACGATTCGCAAATGAATGGCCAGCTGGAACACTTAAACCGACAACGTTAAAAAATGAGCCTAAAATTAAGCCAAATACGAAAAGATAGATATGGATAGCCATCATTTATACAAAGTGCATGTGGATTCGATTGCCTTTCTTTGAAACCCTGATATAAAAGTCCCTTCCGCTATGTAGTTAACCATTGGGTTCTTCATGCTCATTCCTCCCGTCATTTAATTAAGCATATCCTACTATTCAACATTCATATGGAATGCAATATATAAACATATTTTAACAAATAAATTGGCTGGTTTGTTATCAATCATTCTATTGGAGTTTTTTCTTTTCAAGAGGCTCTTTAACAAGAGAAAAGGACCTTCGTAAAGATCCTTTCGGACTGTAGACAAACTCGATGAAAATCGAGTTTGTCTACAGTTTTTTTTGGCTTGTACAGATTTCCACTTCAGGCACTCGCTTTCCGCGGGCGGTCCGGGAGCCTCCTCGGCGCACTTGCGACTGTGGGGTCTCCCTTGGACTCGCTATTCCCGCAGGAGTCTCGTACACCCGCTCCAATCAACTATGTTTAAAATTTCAGATGGAACTCCTTTTGCCTATAGTCTTTTTTGTTTTAAAATAGAACTATTAAAACCTGAGGTGACATTATTCTATTCAGCGAGACCAACTTGAAATGATTACTTAGACCAACTGGTGCCGGCGAATCAGTTGGTTCGTAAAATTGAGGCTGCCATTGACTTCACTTTCATTTATGATTTGGTGAAAGATATATATTCAGAGATAGGAAGCCCAAGTATTGATCCAGTTATATTAGCCAAACTGACTTTCATTCGATTTCCCCCTCGGTATTCGTTCAATGCATAAAGCAATTGAAGAAGTTGAAACAAATATGGCTTACCGTTGGTTCTTAGGCTTTGGTTTCCATGATAAAATGCCTCATTACGGTAATGCACATTATTTAGGCATCTTCCCTGATTAGGAACTCCCTCACAAGTGAAAGGAAATGAAGGGACCCTGTAATGACAAGGATCTCTTTATCCCCCGTTTTCCTTTTGCCTTCCGTTATCGCCGCCTGCCAATCCTTGTTTATACTTTTATTTGGATGACTGCATTTTTCAAAAAGCGTTTTCGCATCCGCCGCCCGTTCATGGTCGAATTCGGTAATGATGATTTCCATTGCCCCCGTTTCCAGTCCATGAAGCATCTCGGAATAATTTTTATCTTTAAATGAGCTGAATACGAATCGGTACTTATAGTCGGGGTAATGCACTTTTAGCGTTTCCTTCAGTACGTCGATGCCGGCAGGATTATGTGCACCATCAATGATCACCAATGGCTCATCCGATATTTTTTCAAAGCGCCCATCCCATTTCGCTGCCCCTATTCCTTTAAGGATGCTTTTTTCATCGATATTTTCCATTCCAACTGTGACAGCAGCAATGGCCAGTGCCGCATTCTCCATTTGATGACGGCCCAGCATCCGCATTTCCACATTTTCGATTGACCTGTCGGCAAGTGAAAATGAGAAACTTTGCCCACGTTCACTTCGCTTCATATTGCTAACATGAAAGTCTTTACCCAATTGGTAATAAGGTACGCCTAAAGCTGACGCTTTTTCTTCAATTACTTTTGCTGGTTCCCCGGCTGTGACTCCGCTGATGACCGGCGCCCCGCTTTTTATGATGCCTGCCTTCTCAAAAGCAATTTCCCCAAGTGTGTTACCCAGGATGTTCGTATGTTCCAAAGAGATCGAGGTAATGATCGAAAGAAACGGCTGGATGACATTGGTTGTATCAAGCCTGCCTCCCAAACCGGTTTCCATTAAAACCAAATCGACTTCCTTTTGGCTAAAATAAGAGAATGCCATTGCAGTCAAAATTTCGAACTGGGTGGGACCATTCCCCTTGCTGTCCATCTCATGTATGATCGGACTAAGCTTACGGAAGACATCGATGAAATCCTGATCACTTATTTCATCCTCATTCACCTTCAGCTGTTCATTCATCCGTATTAAATAAGGAGAAGTGAAGGAAGCGACCCGAATCCCTTGGGCAAGCAGAATTCCTTTAATATATTGCAGTGTCGATCCTTTCCCGTTGGACCCTGCAATGTGAATATACTTTAGCTCCTTGTGCGGGTCGCCTAATTCAGTTAACAATGTTTCCATCCGTGACAGTCCAAAATTCATGCCCAATTGAACTTGGCGCCGTTCAAAAAATTGATTGATTTCTTTCATGGTTGTAACCATTATCGTGGAGCCTCCTCTTTCTTTATACCGCTCTTATGCGTTAAGATTATTTTATCAATATATGTACGATTAACCTAGATGAAAGGTAGTGTTTTACCATGAAAACTTCAGATTTCCACTGTTGGATTGTCGTCAACGGCTATTTACAGCATGATAAGTTTTCCAGTTTAGCTTTTTTCATTAAAGAGGCGGCTGAAAGGAAAGATATCATGGCAACCCTTATCCGCAATTCAGATCTCATGCCCATAATCGAAAAAGGAGTGCCGCGGCTGAAAGGAACCTTTGATAAGCTGCCGGATTTTGTTCTGTTCATGGATAAAGACATTCATTTGGCGCGCCATTTGGAATTGCTCGGCATCCCCGTATATAACAGCAGTGCAGCAATCGATATATGCGACAGCAAAGCAAAAACACATCAAGCCTTAACAGGGCATGGCATACCGATGCCGAAAACCATATTTCCCCCTTTTACGTACGAAGGGATTGAAAGGGTCAATATGGATGCTTTTATCCAAATCGGCAATGAACTCGGTTATCCTCTAATCGTTAAGGAAGCATACGGTTCTTTTGGGGAACAAGTATATTTAATCCAATCAGAAGATGATTTACTGAAGACGGGCCGTGATCTTGGCCACAAACCATTTATCATCCAGGAATTCATCGAGCACAGTAAAGGTCGGGATATTCGCGTGAATGTCGTGGGCAATCAAGTCATAGCAGCGATGCAACGTCATTCCGAACAGGACTTCCGAGCTAATATGACTGCCGGGGGGCAGGCTGCACCATATATACCCACCAGTGAAGAAGCACAACTTGCCATTCGATGTGCACAAATTCTGGGTGCCGACTTCGCTGGCGTCGATTTGCTGTTTGGTGAAGAAGGTCCGCTTTTGTGCGAAGTGAATTCAAATTCGCATTTATTGAACATTTATGAATGTACAGGCATCAACATCGCCGATAGCATGTTCGATTATATCTTGAAAGAATTAGGAAAAGGAAGTGCATCTGATGAAAAAACAAGCAGGCTGGTTGATTTATAACCGTGAGGATGCCTTGAAAAATAAAGGATACATAGATTGGATGCTTGACGAAGCCAGTAAGCTTGATCTTGATTTACACTTTCACTTTCGGGAAGACCTTAGGATCGGTCATCGTTTCAACAAGTTGTATGTGGAACATGAGATGCAGCCAATTTCATTGCCGGACTTTGCCATCGTCCGGACCATCGATCCTTTTTTCACAAAGCAACTTGAGCAATTGGGGATTGCTTGCTTTAACTCCTCCTTCGTATCGGAAATCGCGAATGACAAAGCAAAGACGCATCAATATTTGTCCTCGCTGGGGATTCCAATGGCCGATACCGTTTATTGTAACGGAAGGCCGAGTGCCGATGACATGGAGCTCCCTTTCATTGCTAAAGAAACTAGCGGCCGCGGCGGGAAACAAGTATTTCTAATCGAGCATGCCGATGATCTTGCCCAACTGAATGATGGGAATTGGATAATCCAAAAACCTGGCTTATTCGGTAGGGATATCCGCGTTTTTGTGGTTGGTAATAAAGTGAAGGCCGCGGTACTCAGGGAATCCGCTTCCAGTTTCAAGGCAAATTATACGCTGGGCGGATCGGCTTCGCTATATGAGCTGACGGCATCTGAATTAGCCCTTGTTGAAAGGGTAATGAGTTCATTTGATTTCGGCCTGGTCGGTATCGATTTCATATTTGCCCAAGATGGCAGCCTCATGCTGAACGAAATTGAGGATGTCGTCGGGAGCCGGACATTAAGTGCACTAAGTGATATGAATATCGTATGGGAGTACCTTACATTCATAAAAGAAAGCATATCCTCTTCTTAAATAGCATGTAAACAGAAAAAGGATGAACCGGCTTCAAGCTGGTTCATCCTTTTGTTTTACAGTTGTTTCAGTTCGCTGATCCTGTGGATTACAGAGTCGCGTTTTTCGCTATAGTCTTTTTCCTTGGCACGTTCTTCTTCGATGACGCTTGCCGGCGCCTTTTTAACGAAGCCCTCGTTGCCTAATTTTTTCTGTACACGCTCAACTTCTTTATTAAGTTTGTCGAGTTCTTTTTCAAGACGTTTCACTTCTTCGTCAATATTGATCAGTCCTGTAAGCGGAAGGATTAGTTCTACGCCAGTTACCACAGCTGTCATGGCTTGAGCAGGCTCTTCTACTTCGATTCCGATCGTCAATTGTTCAGGGTTGCAGAAACGCTCGATATAGCTGCTGTTTTTCTGTAATGTCGCTAAGATGGCCTCATCTTTCGCTTTTAAAATCAAATTGATTTTTTTGCTTAGCGGTGTGTTCACCTCAGCACGGATATTACGGACGGAGCGGATGATTTCAACAAGCAGCTTCATTTCCTCGGCGGCAGCTGTATCTGTCAACTCTTCATTCACTTCCGGCCAAGCGGCAACAGTGATGGACTCACCTTGATGCGGTAGGTTCTGCCAGATTTCTTCGGTAATGAATGGCATGAACGGGTGTAACAATCTCATTGTGTTATCCAGTACATACGCCAAGATCGAGCGCGTCGTTTTCTTAGCCGCTTCGTCTTCTCCATATAGTGGAAGCTTCGCCATTTCAATATACCAGTCACAGAAGTCATCCCAAATGAAGTTGTATAGCACACGGCCCACTTCACCAAACTCATAACGGTCCGCAAGTCTGGTTACGTTGGAAACCGTTTCATTCAAACGCGTCAAGATCCATTTATCGGCAACAGACTTCTCACCGCTTAAATCGATTTCGTCATACGTCATGCCATTCATGTTCATCAAAGCAAAACGGGATGCGTTCCAAATCTTATTGGAGAAATTCCAAACTGCTTCGACTTTTTCCGTACTATAACGAAGGTCCTGGCCTGGCGAGCTGCCCGTAGATAAGAAGTAACGCAGGGAATCGGCACCGTATTGATCGATGACATCCATCGGATCGACACCATTGCCAAGCGATTTACTCATCTTGCGCCCCTGTTCGTCACGAACCAGACCGTGGATCAGCACATCTTCAAATGGGCGTTCACCTGTGAACTCAAGAGCTTGGAAAATCATCCGCGATACCCAGAAGAAAATGATATCATAGCCTGTCACAAGTGCCCCGGTTGGATAGTAACGTTGGAAATCGACACTGTCCTTATCAGGCCATCCCATAGTCGAGAACGGCCATAATGCCGAGCTGAACCATGTATCAAGGACATCTGTATCTTGTTCCCAGTTTTCAGCGTCCGCCGGCTCTTCATGACCTACATACACTTCACCTGTTTCTTTATGGTACCAGGCGGGAATGCGGTGTCCCCACCAAAGCTGGCGGGAAATGCACCAGTCGCGGATATTTTCCATCCAATGCAGGTACGTTTTCTCGAAACGGTCCGGTACGAAATGAACTTTTTCCTCATCTGTTCCTTTTTGAAGCTCAACGGATGCATCAGCCAGCGGCTGCATCTTAACGAACCATTGCGTGGAAAGATATGGTTCAACAACAGCACCGCTTCTCTCTGAATGGCCTACTGAGTGAAGGTGATCTTCGATTTTGAAGAGTACTCCTTCTTCCTGAAGGTCCTTGACGATTTGCTTACGGCATTCAAAACGGTCCATGCCTTCATATTTACCGGCCTTTTCATTCATCGAGCCATCTTCATGCATGACAAGGATGCGCTCCAAATCGTGACGGTTCCCGATTTCGAAGTCATTCGGGTCATGAGCAGGAGTAATTTTGACCGCACCTGAACCGAATTCCATATCGACATAATCATCGCCGACAATCGGGATTTCCCGGCCTGTAATTGGCAGGCGGACCTTTTTGCCGATCAAGTGTTTATAACGGTCATCTTCAGGGTGTACGGCAACAGCAGTATCGCCAAGCATCGTTTCTGGACGGGTGGTGGCAATTTCAATTTCACCCGATCCGTCAACCAACGGATATTTCATATGGTAAAATGCGCCCTGCACATCTTTGTAAATGACCTCGATATCGGATAACGCCGTTTTCGTTGATGGATCCCAGTTGATGATGTATTCGCCGCGATAAATCAAGCCCTTGTTATAAAGCGAAACGAACACTTCACGCACTGCTTTTGAAAGCCCTTCATCCAGAGTGAAGCGTTCACGTGTATAATCAAGTCCAAGCCCAAGCTTTGACCATTGTTCACGGATATGGCTCGCATATTCCTCTTTCCACTTCCATGTCTCTTCCACGAATTTTTCACGCCCAAGGTCATAACGGCTCACGCCATCCGCACGAAGTTTCTGTTCTACTTTTGCTTGAGTGGCGATACCGGCATGGTCCATGCCTGGTAACCATAAAACATCATAGCCTTGCATCCTTTTCATGCGTGTCAATATATCTTGAAGTGTCGTATCCCAAGCGTGGCCAAGATGCAGCTTACCTGTAACGTTAGGCGGCGGGATGACAATCGTATATGGTTCTTTTTCATCGTCACCCGTCGTTTCGAAAAACTTTCCATCAAGCCACCATTTGTAGCGGCCTTTCTCTATCGTCTGCGGATCATATTTAGTCGGCATTGAAATTTGGTTCTCTTCCATATCATTTCCTCCTTTTTGGGCATAAAAAAAACTTCCATCATCACAAAAGGACGAAGGAAGTTGTTCGCGGTGCCACCTTTTTTCCGAAAAAGAAAAAGTCTCTTTCGGCTCTCAAATCGGATAACGGCTCTTCACCGGCCTTCGCTACTAAAAAATTCACGAAGACTGCTCGCGGACGACTTCGGATGCTGCTGCCTGGAAACCTCGCACCAATTTGGTTTCCTCTCTGAAAAGTGCATTTCATCTTACTATTTCCGGTCTTTGCATTGATTTATATTCATATGTAAAAACATTGAATGCATATAGTATATAGTACAAAAAACATGGGGCTCCAGTCAATCATCTTTTCCCTTACTTTCTCAGGAATCATCCCATTTGATGCATTCAAGTCCATTTTCTTTATTTTATCCTCCAGGAACAGTGAATGTGACGGCTGTTTCACCTTTTTCCCTGCCCACCCATAGAATATAAGAAGTCCTAAAAAGGAAGGTAATAATATGAAACGAAGATATACTCCCTATACTTTACCGCCTTGGATGAAGAAATTCCGCGGTGTCTGCCAGCAGTTCATCGTTCCCTTTATCGTATTCCAAGGATTACGCACGCTGATTTTCCCGACTTTCTTCGATATGCTCCTGCTAATCGCGTTTATTTTCCTGGCCATGTCTTTGTATTTCGAATGGATTTAATTATTCCCTTACAGCAAAAAAATATACATGACTGGAGATGATCCAATCATGTATATTTAGCTTGGGGGTGATTGTTCTTCTTTTGCAGCCTCGGCAGCAGCCTTTTTCTGCTGTTCGATTTCTTCGATTTTCATCACCATATATTCAATATTTTTCAAAAGCCAAAATTGCCGCTGTAGTTGCGTGACATTATCAAGCTCTGAACGATGGCTCCTGCCATCGGAATAACCCTTCACTAATTCCAAAGCTGATCCAGGGAATGCCAGATAACTTTGCATGAGAAGCAATTCTTCTTCTTTTAACGGAAAATAACGAAAATAGTTATATAGCCAGTCAACACAGTCATCGCATTGGACAGGATAGGTCCTGGCCGATTTAACGAGAAATGGCAGTAAATCGAAATGCGGCGGAGCCATATTCGAATTCTCAAAATTGATGAAGTAGCCATATCCCCGCTCATCATAAACAAAATGCTTCAAAGAAACCTTTCCGTGCGTTACCACGGTTCGAACCTTTTCACTATCCTTCGTTTTTTCATACCAGGTTTCAAACTTCTTGATCGAGTACTTCAACGCCTGTGAAATATCAGTATAGAAAGAACAAACCGTCAGTTCGAATGGAGACATATACCACTTCTTTTCACAGCTGACAATATACTCTTCTATAAATTCCTTTTCGTTATTCCAGGCATCAAGCGTCCGCTCAAAATGGGCTTCCCGTTCCTCAATATCCACTTGTATTTCCTTAACGGAAAGTGAATGCATCCGAGCAAGCTCCCTGAACATTTGCTTATTCTTTTCATCGCGCTCCCCGTCCCTTTCATCATTAAGCCAGGGCATCAGGTAATACAAACGTCCTTTATGAAGAACGGCGTAACGCTGGTCCATCGTTTGATAAATGGGAACGATTCGATTAAAGCCGCGCTGGTACAGTTTTTGAACATTTTTGATAAAATCAATGCCGTTCTGCGGTAACATGGATTTCAAGGCAAATGTACCGCGATCACTGTATATTTTTTTTACACGCCCGAAGTCCTCAATATATTGAACATACATGGCATATTCCTTCAATACGGTCTCCGTGTCCCGATCCCGATTGGCAGGCTGCTGATTCTCGTTTTCCCTCACGAGACTCACTCACTTTCTCTAAAAAAACTAAACAATCCGATTCCTCCAGCATTTAAAAAACAGGAGCAGAGCAAATGCCCTGCTCTCTGTCCCGGTCAATTCTTATACGCAACCGCCTTCGGTATATAAATGACTTGCCCTTCATGGACGTTCTGATTCGACTCCAATTCATTGCTGAAAAGGATCGATTGAACCGTAACATCATATCGCTGAGCCAAGTCATCAAGCGTTTCCCCTTGCTGAACAATGCAAACCTTCATCCTTACCAGTTCTTCTTCTTGTTTCCGTCCGAATAAATCCATGATGGAAAGCTGCTTTTCATCATGATCGGCCGTTTCTTTTTCATCACGTTCCGCTGCTTGTTTCCTGCCTTTGAAATTCTTACCTTCCTTAGCCGGAGGCGCAGGTCTTTCCCTCTTTTTGAATAGATCGCTTATGGATGAATTGGATTCCTCTTCCTGCTCCACCTTAACATTTTCATTAAGGATAGGACCCGCTGTAACGGCATCGTCTTCCTGCCGGATGACATCCTCGGTTTCTAAATTTGAAACTGGGCTACTTTGATGATTGGTTGCTTTACTTGGCTCTTCTTCTACTTCTTCTATGAATGTCACACGAGGAGTCTCCATGGAATCCTGCCTGCTTGGTTCTTCCTCCAATTTTGCCTCTCCCATGAAAGGTACCTTTTCCGAGGAGTCAGGCGGATCACCAATCACTTCTTCCTCTACAGCCTCAGCTTCTTCCTGTCTATGCACTTCCGTTTCCCACTCCTCCTCTTCAGGATATGGTGAAACGGGAATTTCAAAAACGGGAGCATTATGCTGATCGCTTAAATAAATCGGTTCTTCTTCTTCTTCTTCTTCATTTGCTTCAGAAACCCGTTTTGACTCTGCAGAAAAAGGCGCATATAACTCTTCTTCCTCCTCATCACGGAAAACGGGCTGAAAATCCGGGATTGGCGGCACTGCAGCTGCATAAGGAATGTATGACTCATTTTCCCCATCCGTTTCTTCCTGATCCTCCGTTTCCCCAACTTCCTGCTCAGTATCAAACCGTTCTTCCACATATGAATCATTATAGATTCCGGTTATCAAAAGGTCCGCCTGCAATTTCAAGCAGTTATGCTCTGGCATGGCATAATCAAAGCTTTGAATCGAGACATCGACCTCATCCAAAGAGGCAATCCGATTATTCGGAATCGTTATATCAACCGGAAAACGGTGTGTGAACTCATTAAGTCCATTGAGATGCCTCTCGACCTTTTGAACCGCTTTTGGCAAAAAGGTCTGCGAAAACTCCTCTTCTTCACCATTTTGCGAGTCTTTGTATTCACCGCTTAAATCTAACGAGCCTCGTATAAAAACATATTGATCACTTTCTTGAATCGACACATTTGGATCAAGGGAAATCGAATATAGCTCAGCCACTTCCTGTCCCTTCTGAAACCAAACGGATTCTTCTAAAGAAAATCGTAAATACGATTCATTTTCTTGCGACAAGACAACTCCTCCTTTCAGCTTCATGAAACGGTACCTATACCAATATCAATCTATGAAGGAAAGAAGCTGTTTATTCCTTAATTTCATTTGCAGCGCACTCCTTACATATTCCCTGAACCTTTTAAAAGAAGGGGGTTCAATTTTCAGGCTATATCAAGCGGGATTATCAAGCAGCATGAAAAATCCGACATGAAAACCATATATTCGGCCTACGGCCATATTAATTCCCCAACAGCCTATTAATTCTGCTTTCTACCAATTATTTAGACCTACCTCCAATTAATTCGGACGTGAACGTTAGATTCGATTCTTCCACGTACGGATTGAATTCAAAAAAACTGGCTGCCTTTCTCCAAAAGTTTTTGGAGAAATGGCAGCCAGTTCAAATTTATCATTATCGAATATCGCGGTAGCTCATGAAGCTTTGAATCATTTTTTTAATTTGGCAAAAGCCTGTTCTGCCGCTTCAATGGTTTTTTCGATATCTTCATCACTATGTGCAGTGGAAAGGAATAACCCTTCAAACTGTGACGGCGGCAAGTAAATGCCTTGATTCGCCATTTCCCTAAAGTAGGAAGCAAAGAACTCTAAATCGGATGTTTTTGCTGTATCATAGTTTACGACATCTTCATTAGTAAAGAAAAGTCCAATCATGGAACCGGCACGGTTGAATGTATGGGGAACTCCGTACTTTTCCGCTGCCGCTCCAATTCCTTTTTCGAGCATATCCCCTTTTCGGGTGAACTCATCATAAGATTCCGGAGTCAATTGGCTCAACGTTTCAAAGCCTGCCGTCATGGCAAGAGGGTTACCAGACAAGGTTCCCGCTTGATAGATTGTCCCACTCGGGGCAATTTGTTCCATGAATTCGCGCTTGCCTCCGAATGCTCCGACAGGCAAGCCGCCGCCAATTACTTTCCCAAGGCAAGTCAAGTCAGGTACGATGCCGAAATAGCCTTGTGCACAATTATAGCCGACACGGAATCCTGTCATGACTTCGTCAAAGATCAATAGAGCCCCATATTGGGTCGTCACTTCACGTAAACCTTCGAGGAAACCAGGTTGTGGCGGAACCACGCCCATATTCCCTGCAACAGGTTCTACTATGATACAGGCGATGTCTTCGCCAAATTGTTCAAACGCATATTTGGTTGCAGCAAGATCATTATATGCTACGGTAATCGTATTTTTTGCAATGCCTTCCGGTACACCAGGGCTATCCGGTAAACCTAATGTTGCAACGCCGGAACCCGCTTTGATCAGCAATGAATCGCCATGGCCATGATAGGAACCTTCGAATTTCAGGATTTTATCACGGCCTGTTATGCCTCGTGCCAGCCTTAGCGCACTCATCGTCGCTTCGGTTCCTGATGATACCATCCTGATCATTTCAATCGAAGGCACCCGTTCCATGACCAACTTGGCCAGCTCATTCTCAATCAGCGTAGAGGTTCCAAAGCTTGTACCTGACTCCGCTACTTTTTTCAATGATTCCACGACACGGTCATTCGTGTGACCCAGGATGAGCGGTCCCCATGAAAGAACATAGTCGATATATTCATTTCCATCGATATCATACATTTTCGAGCCTTTTCCACGCTCCATGAAAATGGGATCCATGTCCACAGATTTGAAGGCACGTACCGGGCTGTTCACGCCGCCTGGCATCAAATTTTTTGCTTCGGCAAACGCTTTTTTCGATTTTTCATATGACCGCATGATTCAATCCCCTTTTTCCATTACAGGTTATATTTTTTTATCATTGATTATCTTCGTTTATCCAGCGTGCTACCTCTTTTGAAAAATACGTGATGATCAAGTCGGAACCTGCGCGTTTCAAGCCTGTCAGCATTTCCATCACTATCGCTTTTTCATCAATCCAGCCGTTTTGGGCAGCAGCTTTGACCATTGAATATTCACCGCTGACATTATAGGAAACGATCGGAAGATTAAAGTTATTCTTAACGTCCCTGATGATGTCCATGTAGGAAAGGGCCGGTTTCACGATTAGGAAGTCCGCACCTTCAGCAACATCGGATTCAGCTTCACGAAACGCTTCAAGGCGATTGGCGGGATCCATTTGGTAAGTTTTCCTGTCGCCAAATTGCGGCGCACCATTCGCGGCATCACGGAATGGGCCGTAAAAAGCCGAAGCATATTTCACCGCATAGGACATGATCGGAATATCTTCATAACCCGCTTCATCCAGACCTGCACGGATGGCCGCAACGAAACCGTCCATCATATTGGAAGGCGCAATGATGTCTGCGCCGGCCTCAGCCTGGCTGATTGCCGTTTTGGCAAGAAGGTCAAGAGAAGCGTCATTAAGGATTTTTTCCCCTTCAACGACCCCGCAATGGCCATGGCTTGTATACTCGCAAAGGCAGGTATCCGCTATGACAATAACTTCGGGATATTGTTTTTTAATAAACCGGGTTGCTTCTTGCACAAGTCCGTTGTGATGAAATGCCCCTGTTCCCTGTTCGTCTTTATCATGATCAAAAGGGACACCGAATAAAATGACTGATTTAATGCCCAGACTCACGACTTCATCCATTTCGGCCCCCAGATTATCCATGGATAGCTGATAGATACCTGGCATGGAGTTGATTTCATTTTTCACATTTTCCCCGTCGATGACGAAGATCGGATAAATCAAATCCTCTTTATGCAATTGTGTTTCACGGACTAAAGCCCTCATGCCAGCACTTGCGCGCAAGCGGCGGTGGCGATTGAATGGAATGTTTTTCATTTGAAAGTTCCTCCCTTTTTATTTCTTTTCAATATGAAGCGTATTAACTCCGCAACCATGGCATCCGTCGTATAAACATCTGGACAGACATCGACGGATAGCCCGTGTTTTTCTGCCGTTTTAGCGGCAATCGGCCCGATGCAGGCGATGATGATCCGGTCTATGTATGTATCCAATTCATGGCTTTTCATGATCTGTAAAAAATGATTGACCGTCGATGAACTCGTAAAGGTCATGATGTCGATTTCATGGTTCTTTATAAGCTGCACCAGTTTTTTTTCACTGCTTCGGGGAAGCACTGTATGATAAATTATCACTTCATCACAGATTGCTCCAGCTTCATTGATCGCCTCCGCAATAACCGCCCTTGCGAGATTTCCTTTTGCCAGCAACACGCGGGCACCCGGATCAAGCAGGGTATTGAACTCCGCCACGAACCCTTCGGCAACAAACTGAGCTGGAACGAAATCCGCCTTATATCCATGCCGTTTCAGGGCCATTTCTGTTTTGGAGCCGATTACGGCTATTTTCGGAAGCTTCAAAGGCGGGTTTCCAAGAAGCTTAAAGAAGAAATCCACCCCATTTTGACTGGTCAGAATGATCCATTCATATGTAAGCAACTCTTCAAACCGCTGTTGCACATCTTCCATATGATCTGGAAGAGTGAACTCAAGCAATGGCACAAGAAGCGGCGTTCCGCCATTTTTTTCGATCGACTCTTTTAAACCATCTGCCTGTCCTTTCCCTCTGGTGATTAATACCTGATAATCCTTAAGAGGTTGAACTGGGTTCATTACTGATCAAGCTCTTCTTTAACGCGATCGATCAGTTCTTTACCGCCCATTTCGCTAATCTGTTTGGCAGCGGCATGCCCAACCGCCTCTGGATCAGCACCTTCAACCATTTCTTTATATATCACCTTTCCATCCGGGGCAGCGACCAAAGCCGTCAAGGAAACGGACCCATTATCTTTTGCCACCGCAAATCCGGCAATCGGCACCTGGCATCCGCCTTCCATTTTATCCAAAAAGGCACGTTCCGCTTCAACCGTCCTTTTCGTTTTTTCACATGTCAATTTCGCAAGTTCCGCAAGCAGTTCTTTGTCGTCTTCACGGCATTCAATGGAAAGAGCTCCTTGTCCCACTGCCGGAATGCAAATATCTTCATCTAAAAATTCCGTTACGATGTCCTGCTCCCAACCCATTCTTGATAGTCCTGCTGCCGCTAAAATGATAGCATCATAATCTTCCGTTTTCAGCTTATTCAGACGGGTATCGATATTTCCGCGAATCCATTTAATTTCAAGGTCCGGCCTTCTAGCCAAAATTTGCGCGCCACGGCGCAAGCTGCTAGTGCCTATGATGGAACCGGGCTTCAGTTCGGAAAGGGTTTCATGGTTCTTTGAAATCAAAGCATCCCGATGGTCCTCCCTCGGTGGTATGCAGCCAATCGTCAAACCTGGAGGCAGCACTGCCGGCATATCCTTCATACTATGTACGGCCATATCAATTTCTTTATCCAGCATCGCTTGTTCGATTTCTTTAACGAATAAGCCCTTTCCGCCGACCTTGGAAAGTGTTACATCAAGGATTTGGTCACCCTTTGTGACAATTTCCTTCACCTCGAACTCGTATGGGACCCCAAGTCCTTTAAGTTGATCGATAACCCAGTTCGTTTGGGTGATCGCTAATTTACTACGTCTTGAACCGACAATTATTTTTCTCATAGTTTCCTCCTATGTATTCCAAAAGTGGAATGTTGAAAGGCTTCCGAAAAGGAAAAAGTTAATTAACACAATCATGAAAGATCCAATATTCAGAAAGGCTAGCGTCCTTCCATACATTTGTTTCCGAATTTTCAAGTATAAAAACACACTGTAAGCAATAAGCAAAATAAATGAGCCGATGATCTTCATGTCCAGCCAGGATACTCCAGGGACTTTTATATAAGCCCATTGAATCCCCAGGATGAGGGAGACGACCAATAATGGAACACCTATAACTGCGAGGACATAGGACATATGCTCAAGCTTTGTTAAATCGCCGAGTCGAAGCAGGCGTTTTCCCCACTTCTTCCGTTTTAATAAATCATATTGAATTAAGTATAAAAGTGAAAAAACGAAAGAAAGAGTGAATGCCCCATATGATAGGATCGCAAAAGTGATATGTATGAGCAATAGCTCTGAAACCAGGCGCTGTGCAAGCACTTGAGATTCTATCTGAACAGGTGCAAAGGTATGGATGGCCATAACCATGAAACCTAATACATTCGTAAAAAAGACCGTAAAGTCGACCCTTAGCAATCGGTTAATGATCAATGATAGCGATATGAGGACCCATGCATAAAAATATAAGCCTTCAAAAATCGTCAATACCGGGAACCTTCCCGTTTTCAACACATACAGAAACAAAAAAATTGTTTGCAGCACCCAAACAATAGAAAGCAACCAGAAGGCGACCCTGTTCGCCTTCTGGTTATTATTAAGGAAATCAATAAAATATAAAAGCATACTGATGGCATACAGCAAAACAGTGGCTTCATGCAATCTTGTCATTAGTAATTCCATATCTACCTCATTACTGGACAGGAACTGGATTCAATAGGGATGACTTGGAGCTGTTCCGTTTTTTTTCATCCGCAACCAGCTGGTCTTCAATCAATTCCTCTAAATGGAAGATTTTCACGAAATTATTTAATTGCTCTTTTGCATTCGGCTCATCTGCCAGCTCTTTTGCATAAAGTATCGGATCTTTCAGCATTTGGTTGATGATGCTTTTCGTATGCTTGTTCAAGACTTTTTTATCACGTTCGCTCAAATGCGGAAGCTTTCTCTCGATGCTTTCCATCGTTTCCTTTTGTATCGATAGGGATTTTTCCCGTAAAGAAGAAATGACGGGAACCACACCAAGTAAATTGATCCACTGGTTGAAGTCCACGATTTCTGATTCGATCATCATTTCTATTTTCTCGGCAGCTTTTTTACGTTCTTCGATATTGGCTTGCACGATCCCTTCCAGATCGTCAATATCATACAAGAAGACATTTTCCAGCTCGGCCAATGTTGGATCGAGGTCACGCGGCACTGCGATATCGACCATGAAAATAGGACGGCCCTTACGAAGCTTATTGACGAATGACATCATTTCTTTTGTTACAAGAAGATCTTTTGCTCCAGTGGAAGTAATCAGGATATCGGTATCCACTAAAGCGCATTGCAACTCTTGCAGCTGTTTGGCCGTACCATTGAATCTCTCAGCCAGGTCGACCGCTTTCTGAAAGGTGCGGTTAATGACCGTAATGCTGTCGGCGCCATTGCTATGCAGATTTTGAATGGCCAGCTCACCCATCTTACCGGCCCCAAGAATCAAGACATTCTTGCCGTTCAGGCCTCCAAAGATTTTTTTTGCAAGCTCGACTGCCGCATAGCTGACGGAAACGGCATTGGTATTGATTTCGGTTTCCGAATGAGCTTTTTTAGCTAATGTAAGGGCTTGCTTGAAGAGATGGTTAAAAACGGTACCGATCGTATCTTCCTTCTGCCCTAACAAATAGCTTGAACGTACTTGTCCCAAAATCTGAGTTTCTCCCAGTATCATGGAATTCAAGCCGCAGGTAACTGAAAATAAATGCTCGACAGCCCCATCGCCTTCATAAATGAACAGATATTTAGAAAATTCTTCTTTATCGATGTTAAACCATTCCGAAAGAAATTCCTTGATATAATACCTGCTTGTATGAAGCTGGTCCCCGACCGCATAGATTTCCGTCCTGTTACATGTTGAAATAATAATATTTTCCAAGATGCTTTTTTTATTTTTAAGAGCTTTCATTGCCTCGGCAAGTTCGGCTTCGTTAAACGATAGTTTTTCCCGAATTTCTACAGGGGCAGTTTTATAATTTATACCAACCGCTAGAATATGCATCCTTTTGTTTTGCACCCCCAAAATTTTTCATGTAAATTAATTATACCATGTACTAAAATGGATTCACGCAAATAATATGAACAGTTTATGAAAACGTATGCTACCATGAAAAGACAGCCAAAACGCCTCAATGCTACAAAAGGTGTCTAAGCGGGATTTGTAAAGTTACATACATATTTCGACATTGTGTACAAAAGTACCATATCAAAAATGGCAAAAAACTTCAAGTAATCGAATTGCATAGGAGGATAAAATGAAAACGCATCGTATTTTCCCAGGAATCGTTTTAATCGGTTTCGGGCTCTATTTTTTTCTTGAACATTCCCAAATCGAAATCTTTCCGGGCTTTTTCAGCTGGCCCACTTTATTATGTATTGTCGGTGCCGCCTTCCTGATTCAGGCATATAGCGGTAATGAATATGAGTCCATCCTGCCAGGCGTCATCTTACTTGGGTTCGGGGCTCACTTCCACATCGCCGGGAACCTGGAGATTTGGCCGGATGATATAGGTATCTTTATTTTAATCATCTCACTGGGATTTATTCTCCGGGCACGTAAAACAAATTCTGGAATGTTTCACGGGGTGGTCATATTCATCGTCTCGATCACATTCTTATTCTATGATAAAATCACAACGTCTTTCGGGATTGTTGAAACAACCACCGCGACCTTCGAAAGGTTTTGGCCCTTTGCCTTGATGGCGATCGGCATTTATTTTTTGGTTCGAAAAAAGTGATGATTTTCGATTCCATAATGAAAAAGGGTATTCCAGATGCGGAATACCCTTTTCCTTTACATATATTTCTTAAGGACGCCCCATGCTTGTTCCTTACCTTCGCCTGTTTCACCAGAGAATAGAAGCAATTCATCTTCTTTTTCCATATTTAACGTTTGGCGCGTGATTTTCAAGTGTTTCTGCCATTTGCCTTTTGGAATTTTATCCGCTTTGGTGGCAATGACGATCCTGGGCAGGTCATAATGCTTCAGGAATTCATACATTGCGATATCATCCTTTGTCGGCGGATGACGCAAATCGACGATCAGAAGCGCAGCGCGGAGCTGGTCACGGGAAGTGAAGTACGTTTCGATCATCTTCCCCCAAGCATCACGCTCCGTCTTTGATACTTTTGCATAACCATAACCCGGTACATCCACAAAATGGAGTGCTTCATTTATGATATAAAAATTCAAGGTCTGCGTCTTACCCGGCTTAGAGGATGTGCGCGCCAAGTTTTTTCGATTGATCATTTTGTTGATGAAACTGGACTTCCCAACGTTGGAACGGCCTGCCAAGGCAAATTCCGGTATAGGAGTATTGGGATATTGTTCAGGCTTCACAGCACTGATGACAATATCTGAACTTGTTACTTTCATTCGTTCACACCTACCAATGCATGCTCAAGGACTTCATCGACGTGTGAAACTGGAACAAATGTTAATGCTTTACGGACACTTTCCGGGATATCATCAATATCCTTTTCGTTATTTTGCGGGATGATGATTTTCGTAAGTCCTGCGCGATGGGCCGCTAAAGATTTTTCTTTAAGCCCGCCGATCGGAAGAACCCGTCCGCGTAATGTAATTTCGCCTGTCATGCCTACCTCTTTTCTGATCGGCCTATTTGTAAGGGCCGATATTAACGCTGTTGCAATCGTGATGCCTGCAGAAGGGCCATCTTTTGGAACCGCACCTTCGGGGACATGAATATGAATATCATATTTTTCATGGAAGTTCGCATCAATCTGAAGTTTCTCGGTTTTTGAACGGACAAAACTGAAAGCAGCCTGGGCTGACTCTTTCATTACATCGCCAAGCTTTCCTGTCAGGATCAGCTTACCTTTACCTGGTGATAAGGAAACCTCGATTTGCAGCGTATCGCCACCTACCGACGTGTATGCTAAACCATTAGCTACACCGACTTGGTTCTCGACCTCCGCCTGTCCATAATGGAACATGGTTTTCCCTAAAAACTCCTCGACATTCTTTTCAGCAATGACGACCCGCTTTTTATCTCCGGACACGATGATTTTTGCAGTCTTCCGACAGATGCCTGCAAGCTGTCGATCCAGACTCCGAACACCGGCTTCCCGAGTATAGTAACGGATGATTTTTGTAAGAGCTTCCTCACGGACTTGCAATTGTGTCTTCAATAAACCATGGTTTTCAAGCTGTCTTGGCAGCAAGTGATCCTTGGCTATATGAAGTTTCTCTATCTCAGTATAACCTGCAATCGAAATGATTTCCATACGATCACGAAGCGGACCAGGAATCGATCCCAAATTATTTGCCGTTGCGACAAACATGACTTTGGAAAGATCGTAGGTTTCTTCAATATAATGATCACTGAAATTATGATTTTGCTCTGGATCGAGCACCTCAAGCATCGCTGCAGATGGATCTCCCCTAAAGTCATTGGACATCTTATCCACTTCGTCCAGTAAAAAGACCGGATTTATCGTTCCAGCTTTTTTCATGCCTTGAATGATCCGTCCCGGCATGGCCCCTACATATGTGCGGCGATGTCCGCGGATTTCTGATTCATCGCGCACCCCACCTAAAGATATACGGACGAAATTCCTATTCAGGGATGAAGCGATCGATTTAGCCAAGCTCGTTTTCCCGACTCCTGGCGGTCCCACCAAGCAAAGGATCGGTCCCTTCAATGATTTGGTCAATTGCTGAACGGCCAAATACTCAAGCACACGCTCCTTCACCTTTTCCAAACCATGGTGATCCCGGTTCAGGATTTTTTCGGCTTTATGAATATTCAAGTCATCTTTGGTCGCTTTGGTCCAAGGAAGAGAGATAAGCCATTCGATATAATTGCGGATGACAGAACTTTCGGCTGAGCTCGAAGGAACTTTTTCATAACGGTCCAATTCCTTTAATGCCGTTTCTTTGATATGCTCAGGCATATCCGCTTCTTCTATCTTTTCGTTCAGGACTTCAATTTCCCCTGTTTTTCCTTCTTTATCGCCCAATTCCTTTTGGATCGCTTTCATTTGCTCTCGTAAATAATATTCCTTTTGAGTTCGTTCCATCGAACGTTTAACACGCTGGCCAATCTTTTTCTCGAGAAAAAGAACTTCTTTCTCGTTATTGATGATCTCGATTACACGGCTAAGACGCTCTTTCATATCAATGGTCTCAAGCACTTCTTGCTTCTCCTTCAATTTCAAAGGCAAATGGGAAGCGATTATATCCGCTAATCGCCCAGGCTCTTCAATATCCGAAGTGGACGAAAACGTTTCACCGGTTATTTTCTTGGACATTTTTATGTATTGTTCAAAATAATCCAGTAGTGTGCGCATTAATGCTTGATGTTCAGCATCCTTTTCATCACTGTCTTCATATATTTTAATCTTGGCACCATAATGTGTCTCATAATCGTAAAATTCCATGACTTCTGCGCGGTTCAACCCTTCCACCAACACCCGGATTGTACCATTAGGAAGCTTCAACATCTGTTTTACCTTTGTTAAAGTTCCCATTGTAAATAAATCTTCTTCACCTGGTTCGTCCAACGAAACATCTTGTTGTGTCGTCAAAAATATAAGATGGTCTTCCACCATTGCTTTCTCAAGGGCTTGTACCGATTTATCTCGGCCTACATCTAAATGAAGCACCATCGTTGGATATACAAGCAGTCCTCTAAGCGGCAGGAGGGGGACGATGATTTCTTTATCAGTCATTTCCTGACACCTCCATCTAATTAGTATCGTCGTTGTAAACTATTTACCCATGTTCTCAACCTTTTAACAATTCTATCCTATTTATATAGAAGTGTCTATTCGTTTACCTTAACACGTTTCGACTGCTATTATTATCTCCAATATTAGATAAAAAAGCACGCCTGAATGCGTGTTTATTTTTTACGGCAGGCTTGCCGGGAACGCCAGTATGGTCCTTAAAATGCCCCGGTTCTATTTTTAGCCGGGGCATATCCTTTATACACTTTCTTTTTTTGATAGGTCCAAGGTTGTGAGGATTTGTTCCGACATCAATTCTTTCTTCAGTGCCTGATCGAGCACTTCTTTCACATTCGAAACAGGAATGATTTCTATATCCTTGATTTCTGATAGAAGCGGCTGCATGTTTTCGGCTGGGATGATTACCTTTTTTGCCCCGGCAAGTTTGGCTGCCTTAATTTTCGGAATGACACCGCCGATCGGTTTAACGCCGGCATGGATGCTTATTTCCCCAGTCATCGCCACAGTGTGGTCAACAGGGATTTTATATATGGCCGAGTATATGCCTGTGGCCATTGCAATACCTGCAGAAGGGCCATCCACTGGACTTCCGCCCGGAAAGTTCACATGGATATCGAATTGGTTGGCAGGCACTCCCATCGAACGTAATACCGTAATGACATTTTCAATCGAACCTTTCGCCATGCTCTTGCGTCGAACCGATTTGCCACTCCCGCCGCCGATACTTTCTTCCTCAACGATACCGGTAATGTTTATCGAACCTTTTTCATCAGAGGCAGCCATGACCGTAACCTCGATTTCCAGCAATGCCCCGCTGTTTGGACCATATACTGCAAGACCGTTGACAAGGCCTATTTTGGAATTCGATTCTATTTTCCTGTCCATTCTTTGAGTCAGCTGGCTGCTATGGGCCATCCAATCTATATCTTCTTCCCTGATGAAAGTCCTGTTTTCATTAATTGAGATTCCTGCAAGAGTCTGAATCATGTTGACAGCTTCCCTGCCATTTCGGGCATAATCCGATATCGATTGCAAGCCTTTATCACTGATGGTGATCCCTACTTTATCCGAGGCATTCTTGGCCACGGCGATTATTTCTTCCCGGTCCAGTTCACGGAAAAACACTTCTATGCATCTTGAACGTATCGCAGGCGCGATTTCATTTGGCGTTCTTGTTGTAGCTCCAATCAACCTAAAGTCAGCCGGCAGTCCATTTTTAAAAATATCATGGATGTGTGTGGGAATATTTTGATTTTCCTCTTGATAATAGGCACTTTCCAGAAATACCTTACGATCTTCCAATACCTTTAAAAGTTTATTCATCTGTATCGGATGGAGTTCCCCTATTTCATCTATGAACAGTACGCCTCCATGTGCATTGCTGACTGCACCCTGCTTTGGCTGCGGAATGCCTGCCTGTCCCATTGCCCCGGCTCCTTGGTAGATTGGGTCGTGCACAGAACCGATGAGCGGATCGGCAATCCCTCGTTCATCGAATCTGGCTGTGGTGGCGTCCAGTTCAACAAAAACGGCCGAATTCTTAAAAGGGGACTTGCCATTTTTCTTCGCCTCTTCCAAAACAAGTCTGGCAGCTGCCGTTTTTCCCACCCCAGGAGGACCGTAAATTATCACATGCTGGGGATTCGGCCCACATAAAGCAGCTTTTAAAGATTTAATCCCATCTTCTTGACCGATGATTTCATTAAATGTACTTGGTCTAACTTTTTCTGCCAATGGTTCTGTTAACGAAATCGATCTCATCTTCCGTAATTGGTCCATCTCCTTACGTGAATCACGGTCAATGGAAACCTTTTGTGTCCGCTGGCCTTTCAATAAGTTCAAAAAATACAATCCAATAATAATCCCAAAAAACAGCTGGATAAATAACGCCAATCCTGTCCAATTCATCGTATTCCCTCCTGCACTCTCCAAGTTTGTCATTTCTGTTAGTATCTCCTTTGGAAGGGCGATATTATCCAAGAAATTCGTGTTGAAAATTTTGGCGTTTTTATCCTAAATAACAACAATTAGAAAAAAGGGAAATGAAAAAAACTGCCCGGGTGAACTGGCAGTCTCTGACTGTAAACAAATCGATATTAACTGGTTTTACCTACTGTTTTGAGGTTTTAACGTTGATTTCCACTACAGGCACTCACTTTCCGCAGGAGTCCCATACCTTCCATTACAATCAACTTTGGTCTAAAAACAAAAAGACTGCCAGCATTAACTGGCAGTCTTTCTTTTCCTAATAAATCAAGCGGATGTTTTCTTTTCTTGTCCTTTGATGGTTGTACCGTCTTTAAGGACGAGCTTTGGAGATTCATTTTTCGAAATCGTGCTGCCTGTGATTACACATTTTGCAACATCATCACGTGAAGGCAGATCGAACATCACTTCAAGGATGATGCCTTCGATGATGGAGCGCAGACCACGTGCACCAGTTTTGCGTTCAATTGCCTTTTTAGCAATTTCACTTAGCGCTTCCTGTTCGAATTCCAATTCAACATCGTCAAGCTCAAGTAATTTTTGATATTGTTTAACAAGGGCATTTTTCGGCTGTGTAAGGATTTCAATCAAAGCAGCTTCATCCAATTGCTCAAGAGTCGCAATTACCGGAAGACGTCCGATGAATTCCGGAATTAATCCGAAACGAAGCAAGTCTTCAGGAAGGACTTTGGAAAGCAATTCTTTTTCTGCAATATCATCCTTTTTCACGTCAGAGCCAAATCCAATGACTTTTTGACCAAGACGGCGTTTGATGATCGGTTCGATGCCATCAAAGGCACCGCCGCAGATGAACAAAATATTGGTCGTATCGATTTGGATGAATTCCTGATGTGGATGTTTACGTCCACCTTGAGGCGGAACGCTTGCAACCGTTCCTTCAAGAATTTTCAATAAAGCTTGTTGCACACCTTCACCAGACACGTCACGTGTAATGGAAGGATTTTCCGATTTACGGGCAACTTTATCGATTTCATCAATATAAATGATGCCTTTTTCCGCTTTTTCCACATCATAATCGGCTGCTTGGATTAATTTGAGAAGGATGTTTTCAACATCTTCCCCAACATATCCAGCTTCCGTCAAGGAAGTGGCATCGGCAATGGCAAAAGGAACATTCAGTAAACGTGCCAATGTTTGCGCAAGAAGGGTTTTCCCGCTTCCCGTCGGTCCGATTAGGGCGATGTTACTTTTGGAAAGCTCAACATCGTCGACTTTGCTATTGGAATTGATACGTTTATAATGGTTATAAACAGCTACAGCCAAAGATTTCTTTGCCTGTTCTTGTCCAATTACATATTCGTCAAGAATTTCACGGATTTCCATAGGTTTAGGAACATCTCTGAATTCTACTTCTTCATCAGTTCCCAGCTCTTCCTCGACAATCTCCGTACAAAGTTCTATACACTCGTCACAAATATAGACACCTGGACCAGCAACCAGTTTACGGACTTGTTCTTGTGTTTTACCGCAAAAAGAACATTTTAACTGTCCTTTTTCATCATTAAATTTAAACATGTACGTTCACCCCTTTAAATACTCTTCCAACTCTATTACATAGCGGTACCTAATCGTAAAGAAAAAAAACTAGGTACACATCTGCTTAAACATTCCAAATTCCCTAGTATGTTTTGCATTTTATCATGTTCTTGGAAGTTTAGTAACAAAAATGCTCACGGTCCGAGTTGTTAAAAAAGTACAATAATCAATCAATATGTATTTGCCCTTTACCAGCATGCCCAAAACTCCGGATTTTTAAAAGCAGGATTTGCTGTATAAATATGTATATGCGGTATTAGAACTAATCTACACCGAAATCCAAAAAAAATCAATCAGGAAATAACCGATATTTAAAATTTACACTAATTCTCAATATGTATAAAACAAGGCACGATTACTCGCGCCTTGTTTTTTTAAGGAAATATTTAAATCTACTTATTTATAAAAATTATTTTGCGTCAACTGTTTTGCTGTTTTCTACCAAGAAGTCAATTGCTTTCTTAATTTTAAGATCGCCTTTGATTCCTTCCAAGTTTCCAAGAGCTTGTTTGATCGCGTCAACTTCCATATTGTACATAGTAGCCATTTGTGCAAGTTCAGCTTCTACATCTTCGTCAGTCGCTTCAAGTTTTTCAACTTCTGCGATTGCTTCAAGAGTTAGGCTCGTACGAACTTGTCCTTCAGCTTCTTCTTTCATTTGCGCTTTTAAAGCTTCTTCGTCTTGACCAGAGAATTGGTAGTAAAGTTCCAAATTAAGACCTTGAGATTGGATGCGTTGAGAGAACTCATTCATCATGCGGTCAACTTCGTTTGAAATCATTGCTTCAGGAACGTCGATTTCTGCACCTTCAACAGCTTTACCAATTACAGTGTTTTGGATGAAGTTTTCTTCTTCATGTTTTTTGTCATGCTCTAATTTATGTTTTGTTTTCTCTTTAAGTTCAGCCAAAGTTTCCACTTCGTCGTCGACATCTTTCGCGAACTCATCATCCAACTCAGGAAGTTGTTTAGTTTTGATTTCGTGAATTTTCACTTTGAATACTGCTGGTTTACCTGCAAGTTCAGCAGCATGGTATTCTTCAGGGAATGTAACTTCGATATCTTTTTCAGCGCCAGTTTCTAGACCTACAAGCTGCTCTTCGAATCCTGGAATGAAAGAGTTTGAACCGATTTCCAATGAATGGTTTTCTGAAGCTCCGCCTTCGAATGCTTCACCGTCAACGAATCCTTCAAAGTCAAGAACAACCGTATCGCCTTCAGCGACTTGTCCTTCTTCTTTAACGACAAGTTCAGCTTGACGCTCTTGTAAAGTTTTCAATTCGTTTTCAACATCTTCGTCAGTTACTTCAGTATTGAATTTTTCAACTTCAACACCTTTGTAATCTCCCAATTTAACTTCGGGCTTAACTGTTACAGTTGCAGTGAAGATCAGGTTTTCGCCTTTTTCCATTTTCTCGATGTCGATTTCCGGACGATCTACAGGCTGAATTCCAGCTTCTTCGACAGCATTTGCGTAAGCATCTGGAAGAATGATATCAAGCGCATCTTGGTAAAGTGATTCTACGCCGAATTTTTTTTCGAACATTTGACGTGGCATTTTACCTTTACGGAAGCCAGGTACATTTACTTGTTTCACTACTTTTTTGAAAGCTGCGTCTAAACCTTCGTTTACTTTTGCAGCGTCAACTTCAATTGTTAGTACGCCTTGATTACCTTCTTGTTTTTCCCATTTTACAGACATGTGTTTCCCTCCAAAAATCTATATACTTCAATAATAAGCATTGGATGATTATGCTTTGCAAGTGTTAACAAGTCATCCTTCAAATATACCCCCAAAATAATGGGGAAATCGTCAAAATTAGACGAATTATACATTACAACCACTACATTATACCACAGGATTAATCTGTTACAACAGCAATAGCTTAAATAATAGGATAAGAAATTTCTTCAATTTCTTTTATATAGGAAAGAATATCCGCAACGCTTTCCTCATCCGCCTGGTAAAGATCCGCTAAGTCCCTTACGGAAACCTCCCCGGTCATGTACTCTTCCGCCAAGGCATGGTAGGCAGCTGCCCATGCAGGCAAGCTTTCAGGCCCTGGTTCAAAAGGAAACAATAAAAAAGAATGACGTTCAATCAAACTATGGACCATTTCATATAAGCTCGGATTATCCTGACTGATTTCCTCTTCGGCCAGTCCGGTCACCCTCTTATAGAAGTCCGTCTCCTTCAAACTTTTCAATTCCCTTGGGATGACCGACTTCGATTGATTGAATTTCCTCACCGTCATTTCCTCGTTATACTCCTGGTCGATAAGGATGTTAAGGAGCATCGTTTTGAAGAAAGGATGTCCCTCATCTTTTTGTAGAAATTCTTCGATTTGAGGGCTAAATGGTCGAATATTGATATTCGTGAGTTTTGAAATGACCATAAGCATTTCATTATCCGTTTTCCCTTCAAAAAGTTCATCCTCCTGCATTTCCTCTGAAAGCTGTTGATCTTGCCTTTCTTTCTCTTCCTTTTTATCCTCAAGGGCCCTTTTACTGAACTGAAGCATCTTTTCGAAATGTTCCTCTTTATCAAAGGGAATTTGGTTTTCTTCAAATAGCAGTTCGATCGTCGTGACCATTTCCTGGTGCTCGCCTATTTGCAGCAGTACCATCAAATAAATATTGATCAGTTGAAAATAGTCGCCGATGCCTTTATTCAGCATCTCTATACACAACTCTTTTGCCTCCTGGTAATACTCAAGTTCAACTAGTGAGACCACCAGTCCCATGCAAACTTCATCATTTTCGGGCTCATACTCCCTGGCTTGGCTGAAAAGCTGTGCAGCCGCTTTAAAGTTCCTGTCGCCAAGCTCATCCAGTCCTCTTACAATCAGCCTCTCACCGAGATTCGGAAAGGCGATAATCTTTGTTTCTCCGGCCTTCTTTTGGTTGTTCTCATCATCCATCCTATTTTCCGCCTCACCGTTCGCTTTTTGAGAAACAGTTTAGCATGTAATAGCTGGAAACACAAAATTTATTCGGGCGGATTCTTTCTTCCCCGATAAAAAAAATCCCGCATCCTTTCAAATAAGAAAGGAGAACGGGAAATGACTTTTTTCTATTAAATACTCGATACAGCCTTTTTTTGAGATTCATAGGCAGAAATCTCTTTATCATATTGAAGCGTTATCGAAATTTCATCCCAGCCTTTGACGAGCATTTCCTTCCAATATGGATGAATTTCAAAGCTCGTTTCAAACCCTTGACCATCTTTCAATGTCTGATTGGGAAGGTCGATAGTCAGCTCATAATCAGGTGCCGACACTCTCTCCATTAAATAGTTTACTTCAGTCTGGGTCAAAGCGATGGGGACCATGCCATTTTTCATGCAATTACTTTTAAAGATATCAGCATAAGACGGAGCGATGATGATATCGAACCCGTAGTCTTTCAAAGACCAAGGGGCATGCTCACGGGACGAGCCGCAGCCAAAATTTTCACCTGCTATTAATATGGACGTGTTTTGATTATGGGGCTGATTCAATTCAAAATCAGGACGTTTCTTTCCAGTTTCATCAAAACGCCAGTTATAGAATAAAAATTCACCAAATCCGCTTCGCTCAATCCTTTTTAAAAATTGCTTTGGAATGATTTGGTCCGTATCCACGTTTTTACGGTCAAGTGCCGCAGCTCTTCCTTTATATATAGTAATGGGTTCCATTTTCTGCACCTCCGGTTAATTCATATTCTTATTGGACTTGTTCAGTTCTTTTCAAATTCCTAATATCGACAAATTTCCCATGAATGGCGGCCGCGGCAGCCATGGCCGGACTAACCAGGTGTGTTCTTGCTCCAGCTCCTTGCCTGCCTTCGAAGTTCCGATTGCTTGTGGAGGCACAATGCTCGCCGGCCGGAACCACGTCAGGGTTCATGCTCAGGCACATGCTGCAGCCCGACTCGCGCCATTCGAAGCCTGCAGATTTGAAAATTTCATCCAACCCTTCATCCTCCGCTTGCCTTTTGACGCTTTGTGAACCGGGAACGACCATCGCCCGAACCCCTTTTTGAACAGTTTGGCCATCGATCATTCCTGCGGCTTGCCGTAAGTCCTCAATGCGTGAATTGGTACACGATCCTATGAATACATGTTGTACGGGAATTTCCGTAATCGGCATCCCTTCCTCAAGGCCCATATACTCAATGGCTCGATTCAGTTCCTTAGGATCCATGATATCCTCTGCTAGGGTAGGTACTTTTCCGTCCACTCCACTAGCCATTCCAGGATTTGTCCCCCAGCTGACCATTGGTGAAATCAGGCTGCCATCAAGAATGATTTCTTGGTCATAAACAGCATCCTCATCACTGGAAAGTGACTTCCAGTCCTGAACACATCGCTCGAACTCTTCTCCTTTCGGCAAATATTTACGGCCTTTCAAATAAGAGAACGTTGTTTCATCAGGAGCTACAAGCCCTGCTCTTGCCCCGCCTTCAATCGACATATTGCAGACCGTCATTCTTTCTTCCATTGACATATCCCGGAAAACTTCCCCGCAATACTCAATGATATGTCCCGTACCGAAATCGACGCCGAATTTGGAAATCACATATAAAATGACATCTTTCGCCATCACGCCATGACCAAGCTTGCCATTAACCTCAAGCTTCAATGTTTTGGGTTTTGTTTGCCATAGGGTTTGTGTGGCCAAAACATGCTCGACCTCGCTCGTACCGATTCCAAATGCAATCGAGCCAAACGCACCATGCGTGGAAGTATGACTGTCTCCGCAGACAATCGTCATCCCTGGCTGTGTAAGTCCTAATTCAGGCCCGATAACGTGAACGATACCTTGATCAGGACTGTCTAAATCAGCAAGGCGGATACCGAACTCCTTACAGTTTTGCTCAAGCGCCTCTAGTTGTTTCCTTGCAATATCATCCTCGATGAAATAGCGATTAACGGTTGGCACATTATGATCCATTGTCGCGAAAGTACGATCTGGTCTCCTGACTTTGCGTCCTTTCAATCTCAATCCTTCAAATGCTTGCGGTGAGGTCACTTCATGAATATATTGAAGGTCTATATAAATTAAATCCGGTTTATTCTCCTCTTCATTTACAATATGGCGATCCCATATTTTCTCTATTATCGACTTACCCATCACTATCCCACCTCGATCAATCTTGTATTTTTTTTAAAAAACACGGCCTAAAGTTAGGCCGTGAAAGAAGTTTATGCGTAAGCTCCCATGATGTTGGAAATGGCTTCCTGGTCTAAAAGATTTGCTTTTATTTCTGCAATCATCTCTGAGGTAGAGGTAATTGTCGCTTGGCCATTTGCGATATCGCCTGTTCTCAAGCCATATTCAAGGACCGTTTCCACCGCCTGCTCAACTGCTTTCGCCTCATCTTCCATCCCAAAGGATAGACGCAGCATGGAAGCCGCCGATAAAATCGTCCCAATCGGATTAGCCAGGTTTTTGCCTGCGATATCCGGGGCAGAGCCATGAATCGGTTCATATAGATTAGGACCATTAGTTGAAATGGAGGCGGAAGGAAGCATTCCAAGCGAGCCAGTCAATACCGACGCTTCATCGCTTAAAATATCACCGAACATATTCTCCGTCACGATAATATCAAATTGTTTCGGGTTTTTGATCAATTGCATGGCTGCATTATCAACAAGCATATGTTCAAGGATTACATCCGGATAGTCCTTGGCAATTTCTTCAGCCGTCTCACGCCACATCCTGCTGGATTCAAGAACATTCGCTTTATCCACGGAAGTTACTTTTTTCTTGCGCTCCGATGCTAATGAAAAAGCAAGTTCGATGATGCGCTTCATTTCGCTTTTCTGATAGAAAAGTGTATCGACGACCGCTTCTTTCCCTTCTTTTTCAACGCGCTCACTTGGCTTTCCGAAATAAAGGCCGCCAGTTAGTTCCCTGACAATCACGAAATCCACATCTTCAATGAATTCCTTCTTAAGAGGAGAAGATTCCGACAAGCTGGAATAATAGCTGATTGGACGGATGTTAGCATAAAGGTTCAAATCTTTTCGGATTTTCAACAAACCTCGTTCCGGTCTTAGGTGCGCAGGCTGGTCATCCCACTTAGGTCCTCCAACGGCCCCTAATAATACCGCATCGCTGTTTTTACAAATCTCCACTGTTTCATCCGGCAGGGGTGAACCTGTGCTATCGATGGCCCCTCCGCCAATCTCACCATATTGAAATTCAAAATCGTGTCCATATCTTTGGGCAACGGCTTCGAGGATTTCTACAGCGCCTCTTGTTACTTCTTTCCCGATGCCATCTCCTTGAAGCACCGCAATATTCCTTTTCATCGAAATCTCCCCTTCCTATTGTAATACTGCTTTTTCTTCCAGTTCCTTCATGATGATCACACGGTTCACAGCGTTCAAATACGCTTTGGCGGATGCTTCCAAGACGTCCTGATCAAGACCCCTGCCGCTTGTTTCCACACCGTTATAATCAATTTTCACAAAAACCTGTGCGAGTGCATCCATTCCGCCACCCACCGATTGAATTCGATAGTCCAGCAAGTTGATCTCTTTGCCCAAACATCTCTCAAGCGTGTTATATAGGGCTTCTACACTTCCTGCACCTGTAGCCGCTTCCTGAATCTCTTCATTATCGCCTTTTTTCAGCGTGACCGTCGCAGTCGCCGTCTGATGGGTACCATGGGAAATCTGCAAGGAAATCATGTCATAGAAACTGATATCCGTCGCTTTCTCTTCAAGCACCAGTGCAACGATATCTTCATCCGTCATGGTCTTTTTATTATCGGCCAATTCCTTGAATTGGACGAATAATGAGTTCATTTCCTCATCCGTTACCGTAAAATTCAACTCTTGTAATCTTTCTTTGAAAGCATGGCGTCCTGAATGCTTTCCTAAAACGAGTGAATTGGACGAAACCCCGACGAGTTCAGGTGATATGATTTCATATGTCGTTTTTTCTTTTAACACGCCATCCTGGTGAATGCCTGATTCATGTGCGTAAGCATTGGCACCAATAATGGCTTTATTAGCAGGAACCTGCATTCCCGTAAGGCGGCTGACCAAATCACTGGTCCTTTTAATTTCATTCAATACAAGACCCGTTTCCGCTTGATAGAAATCTTTACGGATGTAGAGTGCCATGGCCACTTCTTCAAGTGCCACGTTACCGGCACGTTCACCAATTCCGTTGATTGTTCCTTCGACTTGCGTAGCCCCGCCTTCGATGGCCGCCAATGAATTGGCCGTCGCCATTCCAAGATCGTCATGGCAGTGTGCGGATAAACTAACTTTATCAATAGAAGGAACATGCTCACGAAGGTACCTGAAAATGTTCCCGTACTCGATTGGAGCTGCATACCCTACAGTATCCGGAATGTTAATGACCTTGGCACCAGCTTGAATGACCGCTTCAACGATTTCAGCCAAATAGTCAAGTTCCGTACGGCTTGCATCTTCTGCAGACCATTGTACGATCGGAAAACGCGCTGCTCCGTACTTAACCATTTCAACCGACCTTTCAATCACTTGCTGCTTTGACATTTTCAACTTATATTCACGATGAATGGGCGAAGTGGCGATGAACGTATGCAATCTTGGTTCTGCGCCGCCCCTTAATGAATCCCAAGCCGCATCGATATCTCCTTGTACAGCACGCGCCAGCCCTGTGACAGAGCTGTTTTTGATTTTGCGCGCGATTTCCTGTACGGAGTTGAAATCCCCTTTGGATGCTGCCGGAAAACCGGCTTCGATTATATCAACACCCAATCTTTCAAGCTGATAAGCGATTTCAAGTTTTTCGGTAAAATTCAAATTTACACCAGCGGATTGCTCCCCATCTCGAAGTGTGGTTTCGAATATATTAATTTTTCGCAACGGCTACCACTTCTTTCTCTTTTTGTTGAGGTTTCACGAATGGCATCATTTTTCTTAATTCACGGCCAACCACTTCGATTTGATGCTGGTTTTCACGATTATTGATCGCATTGAAGACCGGACGATTCGCTTGGTTTTCCAAGATCCATCCTTTAGCGAACTCACCGTCTTGGATGTCTTTCAAGATCGCTTTCATTGCTTCTTTCGTAGTTTCCGTCACAACGCGTGGTCCAGAAACGAAATCTCCCCATTGAGCTGTGTCAGAAATGGAATAGCGCATGTTTTCCATACCGCCTTCATACATAAGGTCGATGATTAATTTAAGTTCATGCAAACACTCGAAATATGCTACTTCCGGTTGATATCCAGCTTCTGTCAAGGTTTCGAATCCAGCTTTCACAAGGGCAGTCAATCCGCCGCAAAGTACAGCTTGCTCTCCAAATAGATCCGTTTCCGTTTCTTCCTGGAAAGTGGTTTCCAAACCGCCAGCCCTTAAAGAACCGATTCCCCGAGCGTACGCAAGTGCCAATTCTCTTGCTTCACCCGTAACATTTTGATAGATGGCGAACAATGCCGGCACCCCTGCCCCTTGTTCATATGTACGGCGAACAAGATGTCCCGGACCTTTTGGAGCGACTAATAAAACATCTACATCTGCCGGAGGAACGATTTGATTGAAATGGACGTTGAATCCGTGTGCGAACATTAACGCTTGACCTGCACGCAATACCGGTTTGATTTCTTCTTGATATACTTTCGGCTGAGTTTCATCCGGTAATAGGTTCATGATCACGTCTGCCTGTTCAGCTGCTTCCTTCACTGTGTAAACATTAAATCCGTCTTCCACCGCTTTATCGAAGGATTTACCTTTTCTGATTCCGATGATTACATCTACACCGCTATCACGTAGGTTTTGAGCGTGTGCGTGTCCTTGGGAACCATATCCGATGACTGCTACCTTCTTATTGTTGAAGAAATTCTCGTTTGCTTCTGCGTTATAATATACTTTTGCCATAATAATTACATCTCCCTTTTCATCATTGTTTTTGTTTTTGTTTTATACGATTGTCGCACTCTTTGCGTGTGCAATTTGCATTCCACGCGGGATGGCGGCAGTCCCTGTCCTTGCCAATTCCTTGATGCCATATGGCTTGATCAGTTCAATGAAGGCTTCGATTTTATCCGATTCCCCTGTGATTTGGACGGTCACGCTATCTTTACTGACATCAATAACTGAAGCTCGGAAGGGTTCGATGACTGAATAAATCTCGGCTCGGGTTTGTGTAGTCACCAATATTTTGATGAGTGCAAGTTCCCTCGCCACAATCGATTGATTCGTAATATCATATACTTTCAAAACATCAATCTGCTTATTCAGCTGCTTGGTGATCTGTTCAATGACAGCTTCGTCATCGACATCGACCACAAAGGTCATCCTTGAAATGCCATCCTGTTCGGAAGGTCCGACAGTCATGCCTTCAATGTTATAATTTCTTTTCGTGAACAGGTTCGTAATCCGATTAAGGACGCCTGGCCGGTTGTTCACGGTGAGGCTAAGAATTCCCTTCATTGATTAAACTCCTTCCATTTCATCTAGCCCTTTTCCTTGTGCTACCATCGGAAATACATTTTCGTTTTGTTTTACCCGGAAATCAATCAACACTGGACCATCAGTCTTTAACGCTACATCCAGACAGTTGCTTGCTTCTTCCTCCGTCGTCACCTTGTATCCCGGAATTCCATAAGCATCGGCCAATTTCACGAAGTCCGGATGCGATTGAAAAATACTGTGTGAGAAACGGTTATCATGAAAGAGTTCCTGCCACTGTCTTACCATCCCTAGTGCACCGTTATTGACGATGATGATTTTGATTGGCAGATTCATTTCGGCAATGACCGAGAGCTCCTGCAGGCACATCTGGAATCCACCATCCCCCGATATGGAAAGCACCGTCGCTTTCGGATTCGCCAGCTGCGCTCCGAGAGCCGAAGGTAAGCCAAAGCCCATCGTCCCCAATCCACCGGAAGTGACCCATGAATCCGGTTTGTTAAATGGATAGTATTGTGCTGCCCACATTTGATGCTGTCCAACATCCGTCGTAACAATGGCCTCCCCATTCGTTTTTTCATGAAGCATCTGGATGACCCGCTGAGGTTTCAATACGCCTTCTTCATGGGTATAACGCAATGGGAACTCTTCATTCCATGCAGTAAGCTGTGTTGTCCATTCATCAATTTCCGGCTTCTTGCCATTTTGCACAATCAATTCCGAGAGTGCTTCTTTGGCACTTCCGACGACTGGAATTTTTGTCGGCACATTCTTACCGATTTCCGCTGGATCAATATCGATATGGGCAACCGTTGCGTGCTGTGCGAATTTCGCTAGATTTCCAGTCAATCGATCATCGAACCTTGCACCGATATTGATTAATAGATCACATTTCGCTAATGCCATGTTTGCTGCATAGCAGCCATGCATACCACCCATTCCGATAAAGAGTGGATGTTCCGCCGGAAAGCCCCCAAGACCCAGTAAAGTGTGGACGACAGGAATGCCTTGCTGCTCGACATATTCCTTTAATAGATGGGAGGCCTTTGCATGCAGGACACCTGCCCCTGCAAGAATGACCGGTCTTTTCGCCCCGCTTACGGCTTCAACAAGCTTTCTGATCTGCAAGTAATTCGGCTTGGTCGTCGGCTGATAGCCGGGGAGATTCATTTCTGGCTCCTCATCCGTCGATACACCTTCCAAAATGGCCATGTCCTTAGGTATATCGATCAATACTGGACCGGGTCGGCCGCTGGAAGCGATATAAAACGCTTCTTTTATGATGCGCGGAAGGTCTTCCGGCTTCCTTACCTGATAGTTATGTTTTGTGATCGGGGTAGTAATCCCCAGTACATCCGCTTCCTGGAAAGCATCCGAGCCGATTACACTGGTAGCTACCTGACCCGAAATTACAACTAGCGGTAAAGAGTCGATCATTGCATCTGCCAAACCAGTGACGATGTTCGTTGCCCCTGGACCGGATGTGACGATGACCACCCCCGGCTTGCCGGTAATCCTGGCGTATCCTTCCGCTGCATGAATCGCACCTTGTTCGTGCCTTGTCAAAATATGAAAAAGTTCTGAACTGTAAAGCTTGTCATAAATCGGCAATACAGAACCTCCTGGATAACCAAAGATGACTTCAACATTTTCCTTTTTCAATGCTTCCAGCAGAAATTCGGCACCACTATAATGTGTCTTTCCACTTTTCCGATCAGCAACAACTGACTTTTGTGTCATTTTGTAAAAAACCTCCTTCGCTTTCCTAATTGAATGTTTTCTCAAAATTCAGAATTTTCAGCCTTTTGAGCATACAAAAAAGCCTTTTCACCCCAAATGTACTTGCACTCGGCAAGTTAAAGGGGTGAAAAGGCTTGATGAGCCACTCCACGGTACCACCCTTTTTCGCATGAAACTCCATGCGCACTTTGAATAGACTACACTATTCTCTGTTTTGGTAACGGGTACTGGTACGCACCCGTTCAGCTCTACTAGTCTGACGTTCAAGCTGAAACTCCAAGGTGAGTTCATCTTTCGGGACAATACCGGCTCTCAGCTACCCGGCTCTCTGTGACTGCCTTTTTAAAAGACTACTTATCCTCTTCAATGCTTTTCGCATTATTCATATTTTTCGAAACGCTTATGTTTGATGTCTTGTATTTGTGATTATCTTACGTGTATTTCAGGTAGTAGTCAACAGGTTTTTTTAAATTTTTTGATAATTCCAAATTGAAAGATTTGTTGTATCCGCTTACATACCTATCATGACCACATTTTATAAAATAAGTTTTTTCAATTTTTAATTTTTAAAAACATCGGATATCCCAATTAAATGATTGTCACGCATTATCCACATGATGGCAGTCACTAGTATCGGGTTCCTAAAAAAGAATCATCCATTTTCCCTTTCAGCTTCATTTCACTGATTGAGGACGCCACTCTTGGTACAAGATTCGGCCGCCATCCCTTTTGAAGATCTCTCGTTGATAAACCGCCTGACATTCCAAGGTGCGGAAAATCACGGAACAATTCAAAATCCCCTCCCCAAACGAATCCCAGGGATTTTGCGATGGCTGCCACCCTTGTCCACTTTTCGCCCTCTGTCCACAGTGCCCGCCTGCCGTCACCACTAACGATGACAAAATCGACTGCAAGGCCATAGTTATGCAAGGATTGCCCCCCCTCTGGCATAAGTCACGATTGGCTTGGATTTATTCGTTCTGCCTCGTTCATACAGTTCATTTTGTTCTCGGAAACTTCGATAACCAGCCGTTATTTGAACAAATATCCCCGCTTCATAAGCTAATTTCACCACTTCGAGTATCGTCTCGTTCACGACCGGGTTCATACCGCTTCCCATATTTTCCTTTGCGCGATTCAATAGGGTTTGTAATTTGATGGCCATCCCAGCACCTCCCCTATATTTAATGCGAACATAACTGCAGGAGGAAAGGCTTTACCATTATTTTATTGGGGGTATAAAGATTATCTGAAAAATGAAAAAGGGCTGAACATAGGTGATATTAATCATCCCCTAAGTCAGCCCTCCGGTTCATTTAGCCAATACATCCCCGTATTCTGCATTTTTTTCAAATTGTTTTTGAACGAACGAACATACCGGAACAATTTTCAGGTTTTCCTCCCTTGCGAATCCTATCACCTTTTCAACAAGGGCATTTCCTACCTTTTGCCCGCGAAGCTTGTCAGAAACAACGGTATGATCGACCGTGATCTCCTCATCACCTGATTTAAAGAATGTAATTTCCGCTAATTTCTCACCAGATTCTTCGACAAAAAAAGAACCTTCACCTTTTTTGATATCCACCATCACGATGACCTCCTTTTAATTCCTCTTTATCATATCTCACAAAAAAGGAAAATAAACAAATATTTAAAACGTGATTGAAATTGAATAAAGCAAGTACTTTCAAGGGTTATAAAGTTAGCATTACCCATGTGAAGTTTATTTACAAACCGATGATGGTTTATATTTTTTTAAGGAAGGCAAAAGACAAAATACCTTTAACTCCCTTAGTATCGATTCCTTGAATTTTATAACGAAGTTGATTGTAGAGAAGGTGCGAGACTCCGCAGGCGCACCCAGGCCGTCCGTGGAAAGCGAGTGCCTGGATCGGAAATCCACGGCCAAATTGTAACCGCCATAAAATTACAGGAAAACTCGTTTTCTTCGAATTTGTCTACAGTCTAATGATTCTTTCATAACCTGAAATACAGTGTTTTTCAAGCTTTCGTTTTTTGATGGCAATGAACTAATGGAATAAAACTTTCCGTAACAATGTAAGAATAAGTATATAATAGCAGAAACAGAAAAAACTGCCCTATTCAGGTTAGGACAGTTTTAAATGAAAACAAAATATAAAATGATCATCGATAACAATATGACCATAAAAACAGCGATTAGAATTACGTGAGCACTTGAAGGCTGGAACGTCCCTTCATTGATTTGCCGTTTCTTCTGAAGATAACCGATTGTCGCCAGTACGGTAATCACAAGTCCCAATGCACACGCAAACATCCCCAGCACGATGCTGATCAAGTCAATCCGGGCATCCCGATGCACACCAATCGTAAAATGCAGGCTTGTCGCAAGAAAACCAACTCCCACTATTGCAATCACCGTTCTTATCCACGCCAAGAAGGTGCGTTCATTAGCCAGGTGCTGCTGGGCATATTTCAATTGGTTTTTCTCCATGTCATCACCTTAATCGAGCGTTTTTATCAAACGTAAAATCAGTCATCTTTTCAGGAGCGAAAAGGCCCTGACCATTGACCCGACAAACATTAGCCCTGCACCGCCGAACAATAAATATATACATAGAGTTTTATCAATAACATTCAAAGGATAAAGCAAGGCCCCCAGCGCCATGATTGCCCCGATCCCCGTTATGGTCCATCCTATTTTTTTCATTCGCGACTCCTAAGATTAATTTATTATTTAGTGAAGGTCCTCCACGGGTTTCCCCCTTTTTATAGATAGCCCCCCCATTACTAGCTTAAACCATTTAAAAACTTACAACAAGTGAGATCCACCGATTATTTTCCCACAAAAAAAGAGCCACAAATGACTCCCTGTTTTGAACACGCCCATTTCAGCCGTTCCTTTTATCCTTTTCCATATATTCTTTTATTTTTCTTTCTTCCCACTCAGACCCGAAGTTTCCTTGTGCAAGAATGGTAATTCCATGTATCAGAACACCAATCCCCCACCCTCCAAGGGGATAAAGGAACCACCAATAACCAGGATCCGTCAATAGATTAATCGCAATCAACATAACATTCACCAATACATACACCATTAGATGAATGTAGAATGACTTAAGATTTTCAACCCTTTTTTTCGCCCGTAGATATCCATCTCCATTTTCCATCCCAGCACCTCCTAATCATTAACACTAATATAAATTACCATCCGCTTCCATAATACCTTATTTTTCATAAAGAAATAAGAGTGAAATGCTTCAAAGGTAAATCGGCAGCTGGGAATCAAGGAGAATCTCTAAAGACCACCTACAAGTCAGCGGGTTTCATTCTATTGTACCCCCGTTCTTCGTAAGGCTGTATTTTTTCCAGCCACATTTCTTCAAGTTTTTTCAATTCCCGTTTAGCATCAAAAAATCCTGTTTCTTTTGGCTTCAATACCTCCAGTACCTCAAAAGAAAAAGCATCTTTCCCATATTGGTTCCACTCACTTTGCAGCACTTTATTGGTGTTTGTCCCGACTTCCAATTCAAATTGTTTCCCCTTCAACGTCTTTAAATTCCTGGTGCTTCCGATAAAGACTTTATTATTTACCGTATTTCTGATTTGGTATACCCCTGCTTCAACCTTCGTTTCTTTATATAATTGCTTCAATTCTTTTTTACGATCCATCTTTCTTGCCCCCAGTCATCATTTCTTCAGCCAATATTGGCTCCCATCAGGCTTTCTATCCATGAATCCATATTCTATTAAGTATCTTCTCAAAAGAACATGATCATGATAAACGGCACCCAATATTTGATTGATTTCTTTTTCTTCGTATTTCCGCTCATTTTCAAAACGGTTCATAATTTCTTGGAGAATGATCAGCCTTTGTTTTTCCTTTGGCGGAAAAGATTTTAATGCATCCTGACTGCCTTTAGGGAAGTATTTTTTCAGTACAGTCACCTTTTCATCTTCAGTAACGTTATAACGATCATCGACCATCCTTGCTTTTTGATGAAGCGGGATAAATGCCGGCGCGTGTTCATCTTTATCTTTCAACAGTTCCATCAGGGCTAAAAACAACTTAGCCTGACGCTCTTTCTCTTTCAACACAAAACGATGGTTCCGAATGGTGGAAGGGCTGCCAATTCCCATTTCCTCCTGAACCTCCGCATCATTCTTCCCTTGGTAAAAAAGTCGAAGAAGACGGTTTTGATGGTCGGTGAGACCTGTAAGTTTTTTATCGAGGTCAATCAAGTATTCAAAAACCGAGCTGTGTGCATGTTCAATATGAATGCGCATATACCTCTCCGCTTCATAAAGAACTCCATCTTTCGGGTATACTATCCCCTTTTCAACTGCATTTCCACACAGCAAACAAACATATTGATTTTCACCTTCGATGTACCCTTGTTTAAGCTCATCCTGAGATGCGCTCCAAAATATTTCTGCGTCCTTCATTAAACAAACACTTCCCTATAAAGTTTACAATATAATAAACATAATATTAATTTGTTTGTATTATGTCAATGTTTTTTCTGTTTTTTTATAACTCCAGCAAATTATGCTTAGTAAGAGGGACTTCATGACATTAAGCTGACAAGGGATTTCACCTTCCATTAAACGGTCCCCATGGCACTATGCCGATATAGTATCCTGAATAATAAGCGGAAATTCCCCTATAATACCTGTCCAAGAATTAAATACGGCAATAATCAAAAACCGTGAATCATTAAAAATAATCTCCAAACCTTAAATAGAAAAAGGCATCCACGAATGGATGCCTCAGACTGTAGACAAAATTCGATGTAAGTCGATTTTACCTACAGTTTTTTTAGCTTGTACAAATTGAACGTTGCCTCCAGGCCCTCGGCGCACTTGCGCCTGTGGGGTCTCCCTTGGACTCGCTATTCCCGCAGGAGTCTCGCACACCCGATCCAAACAACTATGTTTAAAAATTCGGATAGAACTCCTTTTGCCTACAGTTTTTTATTTGAGAAAGTTGGAGTTGATTTCAGAAATCCGCTCCCTTTCCGCCGACTGTCTGCCAAGCCGCATCAAAGCAAGCATTTTTGGTATCTCGGCTGCCAGTTATTCGGCAGTAGCGCTGTGCAAATTTCTTCAATCCAGTGAGGATTACAGTTAAAACTATAAAGATCGGAGCAGTTCATCGACCTAAACCACACAATATTCGACCGTTCATGAATTTTTTTAACCCTCACCTCACCGTTCGGTCTCCGATTCCCATTTTGTCGCGAAGAATGTTTTATGAAATTCCTTATAAAAATCCTTCGCAGAGTTCATTAAGTATTAGCTAGGCACAAACTTAAGTATTCCTTCCAGATAAACACCTTTTTCTTTTCGTTTACATTCCCTCAACTTGATTCTTCCTTCTTTTTCTAACTCTTTGGCTAATTGGACCACTTCTGTTCCATCTTCGGTTATTTCGACTGAGAAGAAATTTCCCCGAGTGGAAGTTTGAATGAACTTAAATAATCTATCTTTATTCATTTAAACATCTCCTTATTTATTACAAGTTCGACATAAATGGTCATCCACCTGCGATAAATATGAAATAAAAAATTTCATGGTTAAAAGGATGCAAATCGAAATGACCCTCGTTAGCTTAAACAACCCAAAAAAGTAAAAAAGCCAAAACCTTTAGAAGGTTTTGGCTTTTTAAGTTAGTGTCCCAGGAGAGATTCGAACTCCCGACCGACGCCTTAGAAGGGCGTTGCTCTATCCAGCTGAGCTACTGAGACGTTTATGATATAAGTTGCGGTAAAACTTATGTATTACCTTAACTGTTCCCTTAGGACACTTCTTATTATAGTAGGATATCAAAAGGAAGTCAACGGTTTTTCAAAAAAAGTTTTTTCTTTTTTTTAAGAACCAGGAAGCGGGGAAAAACGCTTCCTGTTCATTATACATGAAGTCATTCCATTTGATAAGCATTTTTTAGATCCTCAACGATTTTTCCATCAAGGTCATAATAGATGATTTCAAATTGGTCATTTCCAATCTCCAAAATGGCATAGGTTTTCTCTTTTCGTCCCCGCGGCTGCCGTATGCTTCCCGGGTTGATGAAGAGCTTGCCGTCAATCCACTCTGAGCCTGCAGCATGGGAGTGACCAAAGCAAATAATATCCGCCCCTGTCTCCTCACTTTTATAAGATAGGTTCATCAAGGTCATATTTATATTATAGAGGTGTCCATGCGTAACGAAGAAACGCTTGCCTGAGATGTTCTCCACAATATCATCCGGATATGCCGAATCATAGTCGCAATTCCCGCCAACGGCCAAAAACTCCGACATGTGAGGGTCATTTCTTTCCAACTCTGAATCACCGCAATGGATCATGGCGGCGACCTCTTGTTTATGACGGTCGGCAATCATGCTGATTTCATGAGTTAAGCCATGACTGTCACTCATTATTAGCACCTTCATCGTCACATTCCTTCTTCCCTTTTTAGAAATAGATCAAGTTTTTCATCTAGAGCCCTCAATGCGTTGGCACGGTGGCTGATTTGGTTTTTTTCCTCTTTTGTCAATTCAGCGTTTGTTTTGCCTTGTTCCTCTACAAAAAAGATGGGATCATAACCAAATCCATTCGTTCCTGAAGGCTGTTCCGTGATCAAGCCTTCCATCGTTCCCGATACCGTAATCGTTTCCTGGTTGGGTGACGCTAGTGCCAAGGCGCAATAAAATCTCGCCGTCCTAGCATCCTTTGGCACGCCTTCCAGTTCGCGGAGGACTTTTTCCGTGTTTGCTTCATCACTCTTGGCCTCTCCAGCATAGCGGGCAGAATATACGCCTGGACGGCCCTCCAATGCATCAACAATCAATCCGGAATCATCAGCAATGACAAAATGGCCTAGCTGATGGGCAATGGCCTCTGCCTTCAGGATCGCATTTTCTTCAAAGGTCGTGCCTGTTTCCTCCACATCAGGGGCATCCGGTACATCGAGAAGTGTTTTGACTTCATGACCTTTAGCAGAAAATAAGCTTTCGAACTCCTTGGCTTTCCCTTTATTTTTCGTTGCAATGATAACTGTCTTCATTTTTCATTTCACCCTTTTTCATTTTATCGGCACAGGGGCCCTTTTGGGGCTGGAAAGAATTTGCTGTCATTCGTCATATGTAAAAGCCGCTTCTTCTCCAGTGCCAACGGACGGATTCAGCCCTGCCTATCATGATCAACAACAGCCGCTGAATTTTCCAGATAAGTTAAGTCTAACACAACTCCCCCATCTGCAATAACCTGAAACTTATTAACTAACGTTTGTAATTTTCACTATGTTCAATATGGATTTTAACTTTTATGTTATTTATTGAAGTTTTATCAAAAGAATTAATAATTTTATTATCCCACTTATTGACATGGTATCTGTATGCCTTTTCACTTATGTTAAAAAGGTCTGTATTGATTTTTTCCCCCGTCTCCAATGTCTTCAAAATATCTTGCTTAATTTTTATTTCTACCTTTTTTTCGATTTTTTCCATATCCAAATTATCTATATTTTGTTTCAATATCCCATTTGCTTTAACATTTAAATCATATAAGGGTTTCTTTTGTTGTTCCAATACTTTGATGTTTGTTTTGGGCTCCATGATTTCAACACTTACCTTTTGTTTATTCAAGGAAAAAAACATGACTGTCGCCTTATTTTCAACCCATTTCATACCAATCAAATCTTGCTTACTTACGAACCCTTTATACTGTTGTTTTGATAAAACATAGCCGCCATTCAACGTCGGTATCTTTTTTTCTACCCCCTTCTCTGAGTAGTGATGCTCATTTATGACCATGGAGGGAATCAGAATGGAACCAACAGGTTGATAAAATTTCGAAACCAGTTCATTGAATTTTAACGGGGAAATGAAATAGTTCTCATCAATAACGGTCTCTGGCCTTTGAATGATCGTGAATAAGTTAGGAAGGTTAAAGAAACTATCACTGTCAAACACCTTTCTAATATCTTCGTTTGTAACAAACAGCCATGAATTGTATCGCAATAAGGGCTCTTTCCCTACATATTCAATGAAATCCTTCATTTTCTTCTTGATTACATTCTCACTTAAAACGAAGGAGTTAATATGCCCGATATAAAGTGGCAATGCTGCATTTTGTTCTAATTCAGTAAATGCCTCTTCGATACTTTCCCCTTTACCTTCCCCAATCAAAACTGAAGATTTTTCTTGTAATGCAGCAGCCCCCTCTTGTTTTGCTATATCCGCAAAATTCAATGCCTCAAAGTATAAGATGAATTCACCATCTTTATAATCGATCCCTAGAGCGGATCCATATGTTTGAGCTTGAATTTCCTTCATTCCCCAGCATCCTGTCGTCAGTAAAAGTTGACAGCCAATAACCAAGACTATAATTAGCTTTCTCATTCGTCCGACTCCTTTTGCGGTTCATTATCACTCGACTGTAGGGCTTGATTCCGCTGCCTTATCACCCCATACGGAAGCTTGAATAAGACTTTTAACATGTCGGATTTATTTGGTTTGGAAAATGGATTCACAAAAGGCTGTCCGAAACTTTCCAAGGAAACCACAACAATCAAGATAAGAAATAGTCCCATGAAGAATCCAAACAAGCCTAGAAAAGCTGAACATGCAAATATGAATAACCTTATAAGAACGATATTCCCAGCGATATTCTGATTGATCAAGGTATAGCTTGAGAGAACTGTAACAGCTATTACTACGAGCATGGAGGGTGAAGTCAGCCCTGCCCGAATCGCTGCATCACCTATAATCAATCCACCCAACACAGAAACGGTCGGACCTACAGCTTTTGGCAGGCGAAGACCAGCTTCTTTAAATAGTTCGAACAATATGATCATCATGAATGCCTCCAAAGAAGCAGGTATGGGTAATCCCTGTCTCGTGATTGAAATCGTAGCAAGAAGCGAAAAGGGAATTTGATCGAATTGATAGGAGACCAACGCTATAAAAAATCCCGGTAACGTAACCGTTACAAATAAGGCAACTACACGAATGATGCGCATGAAACTAATGTAAAAAAAGCTTGCATGTGCGTCATCAGCAGAATAAAGCAACTGATTAATACTCGTTGGCCCGATCAAGCCTGTGGGATTCCCGTCTACCAGGATTGCAAAGCGCCCTTGATTCAAGGAATCAACAACATAGTCAGGCCGACCGATATAATCCATTAAGGGGAAGATGGCAAATTGATTATCATATAAGAGTTCTTCAACTTGGTAGCTGCTTACTATGATATCAGCCTTTAATGAATCCAATCGTTTTTTAATATCCAAAAGAATCGAGGGATTGATAATGTCATCTATATAAAGCAGCAATATTTTAGTTTTACTTCTTTTCCCGATTGTATATTCTATACATTTAAGTGATGCCGTTTTTAACCTTTGGCGAATTAAAGACATGTTATCCGATATATTCTCAACAAATCCATCCCTAGGTCCCCGAATCGAAGATTCTATATTGGATTCTTCCGGACTGCGCTTAGGGGAATTGGATAATGGGGTATGGTAAATTTCATTGGAAGATTCATTAATGATGATCAGGTCTCCAGAAAAAAGAATGCTTTCCACTTCCTCTTTTAGATTGGAGCCCCTTTTTAGTGTACTGATCTCCATAATATTACTTAATTGATCAATTGTTAATTCCCCATTTTCTTGAACCGCATTTGATATTGTAGGCAGAATCATCTCATTGATGAATGGCATATCCACTAAGTTCGGCGCATATAAAAATCCCAATAGATAACGACCTTCATTATCAAAGGTTTTTGTTCTTAAAACAACATCGGAAGAATGTTCAAACCATTTTTGGATTTGGTCAATGTAAGAAGGAGTTCCATTCAATTTTCCCTTCTTCATAATGTTTCACCTTTTCCTTTCCCCTTTTTAAAAACAAGAAATAACAGGACAATTGCGGCACTCAAAAGAAATAGACTGCAGATTGGAAAGAAATATTTGTATATAAAATAATAAAATGAAGTAGCATCCCAATGGATTAGCGTTCCAATAACAATTAACAAGTATAGTGAAAGCAGTATCCACTTTTGATGTTTTGAATTTGAGATTAACTTATAGCCAATAAATAAACATAAACTTATCCGAATCACGGCACCTGAAAGCCATTGGAAAATGGAGAGGAAATCGAGTCGAGTAATATAATAGCCAAACCTTAACAACTTCCACTGTTCATAAGCAGGATTCCTCATTTTCACTGCTTCCGCCGAACCAAATTCTGCAATCGCTCCCATGAGGGGGCCTAACGTCAGCATGATTAAGATAATACCTACCAGTAAAAGCCACTTGGCTTTTAGCTTATTTTTGAGGTAAGGAGTTAAAAATAAAAAAACGATGATTTCTAAATATCCTGCACTCATATACATCATTCCATTTAAAGTATTGCGATACCCGCTTTCAAATACCGGGAACAATAATTCGTAATTCTTATTACTCGTGTTCCCCAGCCCTACAAATATCCCGAATAAAGTGACGGCCGGAAGAAATAGGAGAGCCAAAGTACTTATGGTGCGTATACCTTTATAACTTGCAAAAATACAAATAAAAGTGAATATGCTGACGACTACGATGTTTGGTATATCATGAGTATAATTGGCTTTTGCCCAAATCACTGTGAATTTAACGGTAATGAAGGCGTTAATTATAAAGTACAAGCCAAATGCTATCGTGAAAATATATGTAACAAAAGGCGTAGACCATTTTTTCAGAAAAGTGATTATATCTTCTTTATCTAGTTTTTTATAAATATAATAAATAAATAGTGTCCAAACGATACAAGGAACAACACTTATTATGATACTTATCCATCCGTCGCGTTGAGATGCGGATAAGATATTGGGAAGGAGCAGGACATGTACCATGAACCCTGTATTCATGATGATTAAAACATAGATGTGTAAAGCCTGAATTACCTTTTGATCCATAATGCCCCCCCATTAATTACATATTTAAAAGTAATTTCCCCTTTTAAAAATTTATTTATGTAAAAACTTTCCCAAAACACGGGAAATTGCTTAGGGGTGGTATAGCTTTCAACTCTCTATCAGCGTGGTCATTCACTGGCGGAGGCAAAAAAATAAGAGGCAGCTGCAAGCTGCCTCATTGTTCTATTTCTAGATATATTTAAAAACTGCCTGTGTTGACTTTCTCTGGACGGACAACTGGTTCGGATAATTTTTTACCTTCTTCATTAAGAACATCTGCGCTGCCCTGCACTTGCACTTCAACGCTTTCAATTCCTTTCTGTTCCGTCAAGGAAAGGACCAAGGCATCAAGAACCTCCTGTGATACCTTTTTCTCTTTAAAGCTTCCAAGGATATTTTCGTTAAAATTCAGGCTGACCTTACCTTCTGCAACTTTAGGCTCGTCAAGTAAAGCTACATCACTCATGAACCCTGTTTGCAGGTTAGAACCTGAAGGGCTCTTCGTTAATTCCTGAATGACTGCTGTTACATTATCAGACACCGTTTCGCTGATCCTGCGCGTCACCGGAACATAATAAGTGTACTCCTCATCTCCGCCTACATAATAAACGGTCAGTGCTTTGGTATTGGATATGTCGACTACATCACTTGTATCGATATTGATTCCTGACGACCTTGAGATATTTTCATCTATCGGTGTGCCATTGACCGGCATTTCGGAAATATCTTCCCCATTGATTCTCATTTGAATTTTATCGACCGAGTCGAATTGTGTCAGGGTCCATGTGATGGCTTGAAGGATTTTAAGTTCATCCTCTTTCTGATAGTTTTTGAATTCCGGAGAAAAGTCCGCCACAGCCACACCGTCTTTAATGTTCACGCTTATTTGGGTATCGGCAGGAATGACGGCCCTGAACCCATTTGGAAGTTTATCCGTGACTGGTCCGTTATTGACAAGGTAATCAAGGGCTTGTTTAGCGACAGCTTCCGATTTAGGAAGTTCCAATGTCTGTGGAACCACATACCCGCTTTTATCAATTAAATATAACTCCGTCTTCACCGTTTTCGATTCTACAGCGCCTTCTTCTCCCTCAGTCGCTGGCTTTTCCTCACCATTCGTTTCTGTTTCTTTTAATGAAGATTCATCCTCGACTAATGAAACATCCTTCGGGGGATCAATTTCCTTTTTCTCTTCACCGCCAAATAATCCGCAGCCTGAAAGCCAAAAAGAAGATGCCAGAATGGTCACAGCCATTGTTACTTTTGATTTATTGGACATAAAATCACTCCTAGGACAGTTTGTACTCCTATTTATACGAGCCCTAAGGGAAAATAGACCAATTATTTTTCCCTCCGATAATGGAGCTGGGCAATTCGCTCGTACTGATGCATCTTTTACAGCTTCATAGGATTTGGGGAGACTTCCGTATGGAACAATCGAGTCCCACCCAAAGTATAACCGGAATGATGATAGGGTCATTTCATCCACCTGCGGGGAAACGAGTGCCTCACGCTCCAAACATCGGCAAAATGTACAAGCCCAAAAAGACTGCAGACAAACTCCATTTTCATCGAGTTTGTCTGCAGTCTGAAATTTCCAAATGGAAGTCTTATAAGTGATCGATTTTAATTGTTTCGATGGTATTGGCATGAATACCGAGCCAGCTTGATGCGATGGAACCAAACATATCTCTTGAACCGGTTGTGTAAAAGCGATGAACTGGACGGAGCTTGCTTTTATTGATTAATTTATAGTAATCCAAAATGACACTTGCCTCCCGGGCCGTCTCTTCTCCAGAGGAAATGACTTGTACATCATTCCCCATATAGGAAGAGATTACAGGCCCCAGCAGTGGATAATGGGTACAGCCAAGGATCAGTGTATCGATCTTCGTTTTCTTCAACGGGTTCAAGGTTTGTGCCACGACCCGATTGACGATCCCCCCTTGAAACTCCCCGCTTTCTACGATTGGGACAAATTTCGGGCATGCTAAACTATCTACTTTCACATCGGAATTGATGGAGGCAAGTGCATCGTCATAAGCTTTGCTTTTTACCGTGCCTTCTGTACCAATAACTCCAATATGCAAGGAATCGGATACTTTCAATGCCGCCCTTGCCCCTGGGTGAATGACACCCAACACAGGAATCGGAAGTATAGCCCTGATTTCATCCAAAACAGCTGCAGTCGCTGTATTGCAAGCAATGATCAGCATTTTTATATCCTTCTTCATCAAAAACCTCGTCATTTGCCATGTGAAGGTTTGGACATCTTTTTTTGTCCTCGGCCCATATGGGCATCTTGCTGTATCACCTAAGTAAATTATATTTTCATTTGGAAGCTGACGCATGACTTCTTTAGCTACTGTCAAGCCGCCTACCCCTGAATCAATGATGCCTATCGGTTGTTTCAAAAAACTCGCCTCATTTTTCTTTCATTTCTTGATGTAGTTTTACTAGAATCCCTTTGAGGGACATGATGTCAGATTCGTTAAAATTGACTAACACGCCATTTAAGTACTGCCTCCGTTTATTAATCACTTCTTCGATTATCCGTTCGCCTTCTTCAAGAAGGTGAATTCGAACCACACGCCGATCCTTTTCATCCCTGACACGCTGGACAAGCTGATGTTTCTCCATGCGGTCAATCAGGTCCGTCGTTGTACTGAAGGCGAGAAACATCTTCGTGGACAATTCGCCAATCGTCATGTCGCCTGATTCAAAAAGCCATTGCAAAGCCACGAATTGAGGAATGGTAATTTTATAATCATGGAGAATTTCTCTCCCCCTTTGCTTAAGCCATGACGATACATAGCGCAATTCCTTCTCGATATCGGCTACATATGCCGCCTGCTTCTCTTCATCCATAAACACAGCTCCCCACTTCATGAAACTTATCATACTACCATTTTGGATGAAAGTGAAATGATTTTCAAGATTGATTGACTGGAATCATAATGAAACCCCACCATAAAAATAAGCAGCATCCAAAGAAGTCAAAACACCCAAATTGTTTTGCCCTTCCTTATATGCTGCCAATGAACGGGAGAGAAATTATTTATAAGGCTTACGTATTAAGAGTTAACACTTAAAGCTTAAGTTCTCCCATACGAAGGAGTTCTATGACTGCCTGCGAACGTCCTTTAACTCCAAGCTTCTGCATCGCATTCGAAATATGGTTTCGAACTGTTTTTTCGCTAATAAACAATTCACCTGCGATTTCTTTTGTTGTTTTGTCTTGTACTAGTAACTCAAATACTTCTTTTTCTCTTTTGGTGAGTAATGGCTTATGAGTGAATTCGTTCTCCTTCAAGTAATGTTACCCTCCTTGCCTTCACCAGCATAAAACCCGGAGTGGGTGTCTATTTAGTCAAGATATAGTATGTCGGCTGGGGCAATGGAGTGACTCTTTTACTTGTCTAAATGGAAATATTTTTAGGAATGTTCCAGCACAGTATGCAGCATCGAACGCTTCATGTCTTCCGTCCAAGGTACCGGCTTCCCAGTGGCCTTGGACACTTGCACAATCGTCCCCCTGCCCGTTAAACAAATTGAACCATCTTGTTTAGTCCCCATATAGTGTAGATCCACTGAAGAATTTCCGATATGGTCAGCTTTCACATGGATTGTCAATTGATCATTGAAAAACATCTGCTTAAGGTAATCACACTGTAAATTGGCAACAACCGGCATCTCACCACATTCAGACGAGGTCCAATCCTTCATGAACCCCATACTGTTGAAATACTCAATCCGAGCTTCCTCAAAATAAGTAAAAGGAATCGTGTTATTCAAGTGCCCAAACATATCAGTTTCTGAAAAACGGACCTTAATCTCATGTTTAAAAGAAAAATCATTGATCCACTCCGTTATATTATCGATATATGATATTCTGCCCATCTTGGCACACCCTTTCTGAATTGAATGACTATTCACTCATTTTATAAGAAAACAACGATATTGAAAAGGATTTTATACTTATTACAGGTTAATTCGCTTATTGCTCATTTCATTAATCAAATCCTTCAGCCTTTTTGCTGGGTGCCTCAAGTCCATTTCGCTTCGATCCTAGTTATCATCGGTGCCCGACCAAGTCTGCGTATGTAAAACATGAAAAAAAAGAACCCATATCATAAGATACAGGTTCTTTCATGTTCATGATTAAACTTCATCACTGCCGAAGAAGTTACGGAATTGTTGGATCGTAGTATCACGGTTCAACGCTGCAATCGAAGTCGTTAATGGAATGCCTTTAGGGCAAGACTGCACGCAGTTTTGTGAGTTACCGCAGTTTGCAAGTCCTCCATCACCCATGATCGTATTTAAACGTTCAGCTTTGTTCATTGCACCAGTTGGATGTGCATTGAATAAACGGACTTGTGATAATGGTTGTGGCCCAATGAAGTCTGAATTGCTGTTTACGTTCGGACAAGCTTCCAAACATACACCGCAAGTCATACATTTAGATAACTCGTAAGCCCATTGACGTTTCTTTTCTGGCATACGCGGTCCTGGTCCAAGGTTATACGTTCCATCGATTGGAATCCATGCTTTTACCTTTTTCAATGAGTCGAACATACGGCTGCGATCGACTTGCAGGTCACGAACAACAGGGAATGTACGCATTGGCGCTAGACGAACCGGCTGCTCCAATTGATCGATGAGAGCTGTACATGATTGTCTTGGTTTACCATTGATAACCATTGAACAAGCACCACATACCTCTTCAAGACAGTTCATGTCCCATGCGATTGCTGTAGTGTGCTTGCCTTGTACCGTTACTGGATTACGACGAATTTCCATTAGAGCGGAAATTACGTTCATATTCGGACGGTACGCTAATTCGAATTCCTCATCATAAGGAGCTGAATCCGGTGTATCTTGACGAGTGATTATAAAACGGACTGTTTTAGTCTCAGATTTAGTTTCAACCATTTTTTTGCTCCCCCTCTTTAGTGTTTCGTAGTGTAGTCACGTTTACGCGGTGCGATCAGTGATACATCAATATCTTCATAATGGAATTCAGGTGCTTGATCCAAGCCTTTGAATGTTGCCATAGTAGTTTTCATGAATTCCTCATCATTACGTTCTGGGAAATCAGGTTTGTAATGCGCTCCGCGGCTTTCATCACGGTTTAACGCACCAATTGTGATTACACGGGCCAATTGCATCATGTTTTGCAGCTGTCTAGTGAATGCAGCTCCTTGGTTACTCCATTTTGCCGTGTCATTGATGTTAATTTTCTTGTAACGTTCCATCAGCTCAAGAATCTTGTTATCCGTTTCTTTCAGCTTGTCATTGTAACGAACTACAGTAACATGCTGAGTCATCCACTCACCAAGTTCTTTGTGAAGGATGTACGCATTTTCGTTACCATCAAGAGACATGACTTCATTCCATTTCTCTTGTTCTTGTTTTTCGTACCCTTCATACAATGAAGAAGGAATGGATTCTGAAGTTTTAGCAAGGCCTTCAATATATTTAACGGCATTCGGTCCAGCGACTGAACCACCATAAATTGCAGAAAGAAGTGAGTTGGCACCAAGACGGTTACCGCCATGTTGTGAATAATCGCACTCACCTGCAGCGAATAAACCTTTGATGTTAGTCATTTGGTCATAATCAACCCAAAGTCCGCCCATAGAATAGTGAACGGCAGGGAAAATTTTCATTGGAACTTTACGAGGATCTTCACCCATGAATTTCTCGTAGATTTCAATGATTCCGCCAAGTTTAATATCAAGTAATTTAGGATCTTTATGTGATAGATCCAGGTAAACCATGTTTTCACCATTAATGCCAAGCTTCATGTTCATACATACGTCGAAGATTTCACGAGTCGCGATATCACGAGGTACTAGATTACCATAAGCAGGGTATTTTTCTTCAAGGAAATACCAAGGTTTCCCGTCTTTATATGTCCAGATACGTCCACCTTCACCACGAGCGGATTCACTCATTAGACGAAGTTTGTCATCGCCAGGGATTGCTGTCGGGTGAATTTGAATGAACTCACCATTAGCATAATTTACACCTTGCTGATAAACGATGGAAGCTGCTGAACCTGTATTGATCATTGAGTTCGTTGATTTACCGAAAATGATTCCAGGGCCGCCGCTCGCCATGATGACTGCGTCTCCAGGGAATGATTTGATTTCCATTGAAGTCAGGTTTTGTGCTACGATACCGCGTGCTGTTTGCTCATCATCGATAACAGCTCCAAGGAATTCCCAGCCTTCGTATTTCGTTACAAGGCCTTCAACTTCATAACGGCGAACCTGCTCGTCCAAAGCGTAAAGTAATTGCTGACCAGTTGTTGCACCCGCGAATGCTGTACGGCTATGTTGAGTACCACCGAAACGACGGAAATCAAGAAGACCTTCCGGAGTACGGTTGAACATAACGCCCATACGGTCAAACATATGAATGATTGATGGTGCTGCTTCGCACATCGCTTTAACCGGCGGTTGGTTAGCCAAGAAATCTCCGCCATATACTGTATCGTCGAAGTGGATATATGGAGAATCCCCTTCACCTTTTGTATTTACTGCCCCGTTGATTCCGCCTTGGGCACAAACTGAGTGAGAGCGTTTAACAGGCACTAAAGAAAATAAATCAACCTGTTGTCCCAGCTCTGCTGCTTTGATCGTAGCCATTAAACCAGCTAGACCTCCACCAACGATAACTATTTTACCTTTACCCAATTCTGTCACTCCCTTATTTCCATTAGCCAAGCTATGTTTTTCCTAATTCTTATAAATGAACTCTATCTTCTTATACGAATGCGAAAATTGCGCTGATTCCGATATAAGTAAGAAGAACGAAAACGATCAATGTAAAGTAAGTCATGATTCTTTGCGATCTTGGTGAAACTGTAAGACCCCAGCTCACAGCAAATGACCATAATCCATTAGCAAAATGGAAGATTGCCGAGGTAACACCGACAATATAGAACACAAGCATGAATGGACTAGAGAAAATCTCTGCCATCATGTCAAAGTTAACTTCAGCACCCATGGCTGCTTGAATTCTAGTTGCCCATATATGCCAAACAAGGAAAATCAACGTTATGATTCCAGTTAGGCGTTGTAGCATGAACATCCAGTTACGGAAGAAACTGAATCGGCCTAAATTGTTTTTTGCTGTAAAGGCAATATAGATTCCGTACACAGCATGGAAAATGAGCGGTAGATAGATGACGACCCATTCTACCAAAATCTTCACGGGCGTAAACTCAATTAAATGAACTGCCCCATTAAAAGTTTCTTCTCCTTTTGTTGCCATAAAGTTTACCGATAAATGAAAAATTAGGAATAGACCAATTGGAATTACTCCTAGAAGTGAATGAAGCCTGCGATTCCCAAACTCACGATTTTTTGCCACTAAGTGCCCCCCCTTAATTTGTGAAAAATCATGCAAAGATAAACTGGTGGCTACCTTTTATCTCCGCGTGAAAATACAGTATAGAGTCAAAAAACTCCTCTATACTTCCTTTACAATTATGTGACATGTCCATTTTACTCCTGACTTCTATGTGCGTCAAGAAAACGGATACAAGAAATCTCTTTTTCAGAATAGATTTTTTTGGATTATATTGGGTATTTTTTGTTTGTCAAGATGATATTTTGAATAAATTTCTAATTTAACTATTAATATCTCGGTATAATTTCTCATTTTTTTCCAATTGCGATTTAAATATATAAAAAACAGTATAATTTGCAAAAGAAATACGTTTATAATAGATTTACAGAAAGAGGCGATAAATTATGAAAAAAAATATTGCTGCTGCGATAGAAGAAGAGATTCAAACTGAAGAAATTCAAACTGAGGAATTCCAAGTTCCAGCTTTCGGATACGAATTAATCAGAGAAGTTCTATTGAACGATATTCTCGGAAAAGACTCTAATCAAATCCTCTATTGGGCAGGTAAACAATTAGCAAGAAAATTCCCATTGAATGGCGATCAGGAAGTGATTGAATTTTTCCAAAGCGCTGGATGGGGCAATCTGGAAATCTTGAAGTATACGAAACATGAGATGGAATTATCCCTGACAGGTGAAATAATCAGCCGCCGCCTGGATTTACACCCAGATTGTCACTTCCAACTTGAAGCCGGTTTCCTTGCAGAGCAGTTTACACTGCAAAAAAAATTCCTCAGCGAATCAACGGAAGAAATCAAACGCCGCGCAAAAAAAGTGATATTCACCATCCAATGGGATCCCAGAGATCCAATCTAATGAGCCCTGAAAACAGACTTACCCTTTTTACCGGAAGTCTGTTTTTTTATTGGACTCCTGACACTTAAGCTAGCACATTAGCATGCTGACCGAGTTTAAATGCTTCATGAAGGGATTCAACCGCCTTCACCATTTCCTTTTCATTGACGACGGTCGAAACTTTAATCTCCGATGTGCTGACCATTTTCACCTGGATGCCTGTATTGGCCATCACTTCAAACATTTCGGCAGCCACTCCCGGATTGGATACCATACCAGAACCGACGATGGACACTTTGGCCAACCCGCTCTCCGTTTCGACCCGGTCGAACCCCAATTGTTCTTTATTATTTTCCAGCACGATCAAGGCCGCTTCCGTATCTTCACTTTTTGTGGAAAAAGATAGATTCGTCGTATCCTCGGCAGTCATGCTTTGAATGATGATGTCCACATTGATCCGGTTTTTCGCAAGCGTCGTGAAGATTGTGGATAATGCACCAAGTGATTGGGGCAAACCATATATTGTGACCCTCGTAATACTGTCTTCAAAAGCAATGCCGCGTACAATTAAGTTTTCTTCCATAGTTGCTTCCTCCTCTATGATCGTACCTGATTCTCTCTCCATGCTTGAACGGACTTCAAGCGGAATTTGATAATTCTTTGCATATTCGACAGCCCTTGGGTGAAGGACGCCCGCCCCCAGGTTGGCAAGTTCCAGCATTTCATCGTAAGAAATGGATTGGAGTTTTCGCGCGCCTTTTATGTAGCGTGGGTCCGTTGTGAAAACACCCGTTACATCTGTATAAATATCGCATCTATCCGCATTCAGCGCCGCAGCGATGGCTACAGCCGTCGTATCGGATCCGCCCCTCCCTAAGGTAGTGATTTCCCCATTTGCATCGTTACCCTGGAAACCGGCTACGACCACTATTTTCTTCTCCTGAAGCTGAGCTTGGATCCTCGTGGCATCGATGTTTAAAATCCGGGCATTCCCATGAACGGATTCCGTTTGCATGCCTGCCTGCCAGCCAGTATACGAAATGGCTTCATGTCCTTCTTCAATCAATGCCATCGTTAACAGGGAAATCGTTACCTGTTCCCCAGTCGTCAAAAGCATATCCATTTCCCTCTTGCTCGGGGATCCGGAAATATCACGTGCCATGGAAACCAATTGGTCCGTTGTTTTCCCCATAGCTGAGACAACGACGACAACCTCATTTCCATTCTCCGCTTCCTCGATTACCCGATTGGCAACATTTTTGATTTTTTCTACGCTACCGACGGATGTTCCGCCGAATTTTTGAACGATTAATGCCATCCTCATGCACCCTCTCTACTTTTTAGGCAATAAAAAAAGCAATGAGAAATATCTCATTGCTGTGGTCACATATCTTAATACTGTAATCACAGTGAGATAGCTCTCCAAGGTATAAACCCTGACAATCCGCCATTTATTAAATGTCGGACCAGGAGGACAAGGTATGAGTCTTGTCTTCCTTCGGCGGCGTCCCCTTTCAAAACCTTTCATGGAAGCTCATACTTCTCCAGGTTTTTACTCTTGAATTCCGCACCTCTATCAGCACTTTTAAGTTGTCTAGTTAAAAATTCCTTTTAATCATAGCATAGAGATTTATCGGTAGCAAGATTATTCTTGTAATTTTCTAACGATTCCCTCGGCTACCCCTTTTGGCATGCCAGCTTCCATGATTTCCTCGGCCGTCGCCTCTTTGATTTTCTTCAATGATCCAAAATGCCTTAATAATTGCTTCCTTCGTTTTTCCCCGACTCCTGGAATATCATCAAGCTGGGAGTGAACCGCATTTTTCCCGCGTAGCTGGCGATGGAACGTAATCGCGAACCGATGCACTTCATCCTGAATTCTTTGCAATAGGTAAAATTCCTGGCTCCTTGAATCAAGAGGTACAAGTTCAAGCGGATTTCCGATCATCAATTGCGAGGTCCTATGCTTTTCATCCTTAATGAGGCCTGAAAGTGGAATATCCAAGCCTAATTCATTTTCCAGAATATCCCGCACCGCTTCGACATGTCCCTTTCCGCCATCAATGATGATCAAGTCCGGAAGCGGCAGTCCTTCTTTCAATACTCTTGAATACCTTCTTCTGACCACTTCACGCATCGATTCATAATCATCCGGTCCCTGAACCGTCTTGATCTTATATTTTCGGTACTCCCTTTTTTCCGGCTTCCCATCAATGAACACGACTAAAGCGGAAACTGGGTCACTTCCCTGGATATTGGAGTTATCGAAAGCTTCAATTCGATGCGGGGTGTAGATACCCAGTTGTTTCCCGAGGTTTTCCACCGCATTGATCGTTCTTTCTTCATCCCTTTCAATCAAAGAGAATTTTTCCTTAAGGGCGATGGAGGCATTTTCATTCGCCAATTTAAGCATGTCTTTTTTCGCTCCCCGTTTTGGGTGAATCGTTTTGACACCAAGCAGCCCTTCGGCCATTTCGGCATCCACAGATTCAGGCAGCAAGATTTCCTTTGGTTTAAAGTGGTTCGTAATCTCGTAAAACTGACCGAGGAATGTAAGAAGTTCCTGTTCGGGTTCATCGTAGACCGGAAAAAGCGAAACATCCCTTTCTATCAATTTACCCTGCCGGACAAAAAATACCTGAACGCACATCCAGCCTTTATCATAGGCAAAGCCAAATACATCCCTGTCGATGAAATCGGTCGTCATCATTTTCTGCTTCTCCATCGTAATATCGATGTGGGCAATCTTGTCACGGAACTCCTTAGCCCTCTCGAAATCGAGTTCTTCCGATGCCTCCAACATTTTTTCAGTCAGTTCTTTTTTTATTTCAGTATGCCCGCCGTTCAAGAACCGGTTGATATCATCGACCATTTTTTTATATTCCTGTTCCTCTACATCATATACACATGGGGCCAGGCACTGACCAAGGTGATAGTAGAGACAAACGCGATCCGGTAACGTATTGCATTTTCTTAGGGGATAGATGCGGTCGAGCAATTTTTTCGTTTCGTTAGCTGCAAATGCATTCGGGTAGGGACCGAAATATTTCCCTTTGTCTTTTTTGACTTTTCGCGTAATGATTAGACGCGGGTGGCGTTCCGCAGTCAGCTTGATGAAAGGATACGTCTTATCATCCTTTAGCATGACATTATATTTTGGGTCATGTTTTTTGATTAAGTTCAACTCTAAAATAAGAGCCTCGATATTGGAAGAGGTGACGATGTATTCGAAATCCTCAATCTCGTTCACGAGTCGAAATGTTTTCCCATCATGAGATCCCGTAAAATAAGAACGGACACGATTTTTCAACACTTTCGCTTTGCCTACATATATGATCGTTCCCTGACGATCTTTCATTAAATAACAACCAGGTTGATCGGGAAGAAGGGCAAGTTTATTCTTTATTTGTTGATTCATGCATTCAGCCTCCTGTTCTCCCATTTTTACAATCATTATATATCAAGATAGCGAAAAAAGCTTCAAGTCCGCAGACTTGAAGCTTTTTTTAGCTAACTTACTATTACGCGTGTTTTGCAATAAGTTCAGCAAGTGCTTCTTTAGGTTGGAAACCAACAACCTTATCGACCACTTCACCGTCTTTAAGGACGATTAATGTCGGGATGCTCATCACACCGAATTTCCCAGCTGTTTCTTGGTTTTCATCTACATCCACTTTTACGATTTTTGCTGTATCGCCAATTTCAGTATCAAGCTCTTGAAGAACAGGAGCGATCATTTTACAAGGTCCGCACCATGGAGCCCAAAAGTCTACAAGAACGACACCTTCGCTAGTATCTGTTGTGAAAGTTTGGTCAGTTGCATTTACAATAGCCATATATATTTCCTCCTCAAATTTACTCAAATAACTAAAAACAGTATACCACTGTTGCTCAAATCGATGCTAATATTTTGCTTCAGTGGTAGGATGTCCAAAAAAAAAGTAACTATGCAGGCAAAAAACCCTCCACATTAGCGCAAACAAAGGGGCAAGACATGTATCGGCTTATGCCGAATGTCTTGCCCCTCATCTGTATTATTTCTATTACGCGTTAACTTTAAGTTTTTTGAATTCTTCCGTAAGTAATGGAACGACTTCGAAAAGATCTCCGACAATTCCATAATCAGCCACATTGAATATGTTAGCTTCCGGGTCTTTATTGATGGCAACGATAACCTTGGAGTTGGACATTCCCGCTAAATGCTGGATCGCACCGGAAATTCCGCAGGCGATATAAAGATCAGGTGTAACGACTTTACCCGTTTGCCCGATTTGTAATGAGTAATCGCAATAGTCTGCATCACATGCTCCGCGGGAAGCTCCTACCGCTCCGCCAAGAACCTGTGCCAGTTCCTTTAATGGTTCGAAACCATCTTCACTTTTCACGCCACGGCCACCCGCGATGATTACTTTCGCTTCTGAAAGGTCGACCCCTTCACTGGCTTTTCTAACAACATCCTTAATGATTGTCCGTAAGTCCTTAATATCCACACTTAAAGTAGAAACATCACCAGAGCGTGACTCATCTTTCGCTAATGGTTCGATATTGTTCGGACGGATTGTCGCGAAAATAACGCCATCTGTAACGATTTTCTTTTCAAATGCTTTACCAGAGTATATCGGGCGGGTGAAAACGATATTTCCGCCCTCCTCTTCAATGGATGTAACGTCGGAAATCAATCCTGATTCAAGTTTTCCAGCCAATTTAGGTGCAAGGTCTTTTCCTAAGGCTGTATGTCCAAAGAAAATCCCTTCCGGTTTTTCCTGCTCGATGACGGCAAGCAAGCTTTGCGCATATCCATCAGAAGTATATTGTTTCAATTGATCATTTTCGACTGCAATAACCCGGTCTGCACCATACTGAATCAATTCATTACCGAAATCCTGAACACTGTCACCGACTAAAACACCAACGATTTCCCCGCCATCCGCTGCAAGCTTAGCCGCACTGATAGCTTCAAATGATACATTTCTTAGTGAACCATCACGAACTTCGCCCAATACAAGAAACTTTCTAGCCATTTATAAAAACCTCCTGTGCACTATTTTTCTTTTTGTCGTGTGTTGTTGTTTTGAAAAGTACCGTTTCGATTAAATCACTTTTGCTTCACTGCGTAATAATTGAACAAGCTCGGTAACTTGAGCACTGATTTCTCCGTCCAAAACTTTTCCAGCTTCTTTTTTAGCAGGAAGGTAAATTTCAATCGTTTTCGTTTTGGCCTCAACATCGTCCTCTTCCAAGTCCAGGTCATCCAATTCCAATTCCTCAAGCGGTTTTTTCTTCGCCTTCATGATTCCTGGCAATGAAGGATAACGTGGCTCATTTAGCCCTTGCTGCGCTGTCACCAATAATGGAAGAGAGGCTTCGATCGTTTCGGAGTCCCCTTCGACATCACGGATAACGCTTACATTTCCATTTTCTATGTCCAATTTAGTAATGGTTGTAATATAAGGAATTCCTAAAATTTCGGCAACGCGTGGTCCAACTTGACCAGAGCCGCCATCGATTGCAACGTTCCCTGCAATGATTAGATCGGCATTTTTATCTTTTAAGTATTCGCCAATAATTTTGGCAGTCGTGAATTGGTCGCCATTTTCTATGTCGTCTTCTATATTGATCAATACAGCTTTGTCAGCACCCATTGCCAGCGCTGTGCGTAATTGCTTTTCAGCCTCTTCCGTTCCGACGGATATAACCGTCACTTCGCCGCCTTGTGCATCACGCACCTGGATTGCTTCTTCAACTGCATACTCATCGTATGGATTAATGATGAATTCTGCTCCATCCTCATTGATTTCCCCGTTGGATAGTGTAATTTTTTCTTCTGTATCAAATGTTCTTTTCAGCAGTACATAAATGTTCACGATAATACCTCCCGAATAATTTGAGTTTTGAAGATTATGAATTTTATTGATATATAGTAATGTTCTACAGATTTCACCAAAATCCTGCATGATATATAAAAATAGTTATTTAAACCGAAACATCATTTCCCTTTGAATACAGCTTCCCTTTTTTCAATGAAAGCGGCGATTCCTTCTTGTGCATCAGCAGTATCGAAAGCCTGGCCAAAGAGGGCAGCTTCCCTTTCCACACCTTTATGGTAGGAATCATGCTTGGAATAATTCAATAACTCAATGGCCGACTTTAATGCCAGTGGGCTCTTCTTGGCAATTTTATTAGCTAGATCCTTAGCTTTTGGAATCAGTTCTTCATCCGTGAAGGCATGATTCGCCAATCCGCATTGCACGGCTTCGGTGCCTGAAATCGGTTCACTTGTAAACAGCATTTCAGCTGCCTTTGCCATGCCTACGTAACGAGGAAGACGTTGGGTCCCAGCAAATCCGGGGATCAATCCCAACTGCAGCTCAGGCAAACCAAGTTTAGCCCTTTCGGTGACTAAGCGGATGTGGCAGGCCATAGCCAGCTCCAATCCTCCGCCAAGCGCCGCTCCATGGATGGCTGCAATGACCGGTTTTGGAAAAGATTCGATTTTCTCAAATACAGATTGACCATTCTTGGTCAGCTTCTCGAAAGCTTTCCCGTTTTTCACTTCCGTAAACTCTTTAATGTCCGCTCCTGCAGAGAAGAATCTTCCTTCACCATGAAGAAGGACAACCCGTACGGCTTCGTCTTTCACAATTTGATCGAATGCCTGTGAAAGCTCTCCGATGATAGCCGAGGAAAGTGCATTTGCTGGTGCATGATCAATCGTTATAAAAGCCACATGATTTTCGACAGAAAGCTTAAGATATTCCATATCAATCCCTCCAGGCATGCTAGTCAAACTTTTTTGATAATTCTATATGTATCACTTCCGGTTAAAGCTGGAAGCTGAATTAACCGATTCTTTCGAGGATGGCTAGCCATCCTCTATTTAAATCGTTAACTTTTAGAGGCCACAGCCGCCAATCAGCAGGCGGTGAACGTCTGGTGCAAGGTCAGGAAGCGAATACTTTTGCTCATTCATGACCCAAGTCGTCACAGTTTCATCAATCGTTCCAAAAATCATCTGCCTGGCAAGTAAATTATTTAAATCAGGCAGGAATTCGCCGTTCTCTTTTCCTTCTATAATGATCTGATCGATTAAATTTAAATACCCTCTTAACACATCATTAATCCTAAGGCGCAATTCTTTATTCGACTGTCTTAATTCCAACTGAGTGACAATTGCTAAATTCACGTCTTCTGAAAGGTTTTGAAAATGTTTTTGGATGAGCACATGCAATTTTTCCGAAGCAGTGGTCTTTCCTTTTATCTCTTCTTCGATCTGTTCCACAAAATAGCCCATCTTTTCATGGAATAATGATATTAAGATATCTTCTTTATTCTTAAAATAAAGATAAATGGTGCCATCCGCTACGCCTGCCTGTTTGGCGATTTTGGATACTTGGGCTTGATAGTAACCGTTTTGGGCAATGACGATAACGGCCGCATCAATAATTTGATTATACTTTGGTCTGTTGCTTTTCACTGGATGTCCCCTTTCAGAAAAATGAATGAACCATCATTCATATTTCTATCATAAAATGACGACCCTTTACTGTCAAGCAAAACCTTATATAAGGCTCCTGACATTTCACTTCTGTTCATTGTACAGCCACCATCCATAGCTTGTCCAGCTGTTCTGCAAAACGGAGCCCTCTTCCGCTGCTCCGTTAAAAGGGGGTGCTTGTTTAAGCTTCTTTTCTTTCCTCGGATATTTTTTTCTTTTCTTCCTCGATAAGGACTCTCCTCAGGATCTTTCCTATCGTCGTTTTAGGAAGTTCATCCCTGAATTCATAGCTTCGCGGAACCTTATACGAAGCCAGGTTCTTTCTGGCAAATTCATTCAATTCCTCTTCAGTGACCCTGGCATTCTTTTTCAGGACGACATAGGCCTTGACGGTCTCTCCTCGATATGGGTCAGGGATGCCTGCCACAACTACTTCCTGTATGGCCTCATGCTCGTATAGCACCTCTTCCACCTCACGTGGATATATATTGAAACCGCCTGCAATGATTGTATCCTTTTTCCTCTCGACGACATAAAAGAACCCCTGCTCATCCATATAACCCAGATCGCCAGTAAGCAGCCAGCCATTTTTAAAGGTTTTTTCCGTTTCATCCGGACGGTTCCAATAACCTTTCATTACCTGCGGTCCTTTTATGGCAATCTCGCCTATTTCATTCGGAGGAAGCTCTTCATCGGTTTCCAGGGACAGAATCGCCGAGTCAGTGTCCGGCCATGGCAGTCCAACGCTACCTTTTACACGCGGCTGATCCCAAATGAAATTTGCATGTGTCACAGGTGAGGTTTCTGAAAGTCCATAGCCTTCAACGAGCTTCCCGCCGGTAATTTTCTCAAACTGCTCTTGAACCTCCAAGGGCAATGATGCAGAACCGCTAATACAGGCATTGATGGAAGATAGATCATATTTAGCGATATCCGGATGGTTCAAGAGGCCGATATACATCGTTGGCGCTCCTGGAAACATCGTCGGTTTCTGTTTTTGGATGGTTTTAAGCGTCGCTTCGACATCGAACTTCGGCATGATGATCATGGTGTTCCCTTCCATGACGGAAAGAACCAAGACCGTAGTCATACCGTACACATGGAAGAAAGGCAGAATCGCAAGGATCCTTTCCTCACCGCGCTTATTTTTATAAAGCCATGCATTGCACATTTTCGTATTGGCCAGCAAGTTCTTATGAGTAAGCATGACCCCTTTTGGAAAGCCAGTTGTCCCACCTGTATATTGCAAAAGGGCAAGGTCATTATTGACATCGATCGATACGGTGCCGATTTCTTCAGTGATCTTCCGTTTCATGATTTCGGAAAATAAATGATGATTCCCTTCATGCTCCACATTGATGACAATGCCGTATTGCTTTTTTTGAATAAAAGGATAGATAAGATTTTTCGGGAATGGCAAATATTCCTTGATAGCGGTTACAATTATATGTTCTATATCCGTTCTTGATGCCACTGCAGAAACACGGGGGAATAAAATATCCATCGCTAAAATCATTTTCGCTCCGGAATCTTTCATTTGATATTCTAATTCACGTTCTGTATAGGTTGGGTTCGTTTGAACCACGACTCCTCCGGCCATCAATATCCCAAAAAAGCTTATGACACCCTGAGGGCAGTTAGGAAGCATGATGGCAACGCGTTCACCTTTTTGAAGTCCGATACTTTTTAAATAGGCTGCAAACTTTAAAGCAGATTCATGCACTTCCCGGAAAGTTAATTCTTTTCCCTGGAAATGAATCGATACTTTATCAGGGAATTCTTCGGCTGATTCCTTTAAAAAAGAATAAAGAGGTTTATCTTCGTACGACAAAACAGCTGGTATCTGTTCCGGATAAATAGCTTGCCATGGCTTATTGCTCATTTGCCCCCTCCTTCTGAATATTCTCAATACTCTTAATCATTATAATACAATCGGGATTTTCTTACAATTGCCGAATTTAAGAGTATAAAGACCTTATGATGAAAAGCTGGATAGTATATATATCTTATCCAACTACAGGGAATGTTGGATGAAACATATAAAAAGGGAAACAAAAAAAAGAGTGGTTATACTCCTTTCAGAATGTAGACAACCCTTTTATCATCATTTTTTTCTTTTAAAAAAGTTCCAGCTGATTTCAGAAATCCGCTCCCTTTCCGCCGACTGTCTGCCAAGCCTCCTCGACGCAAGCGCCTGCGGGGTCTCGGCTAGCCAGTTATTCGGCAGGAGTGTCGCAGATTTCTTCCATCTAGAGAGGTTCATTCATTTAATCAAGTAAAAAAACATAAAGGATATTCAAATTTTCTTTATGATCACTGATCGGGGTGAGAGCATTCCGATCCTCCTTTTGTCGTCTACTGAAAGAAGGCGTTCTACTCCTATCAGAATGTAAACAACCCTTTTCCCCTCATTTTTTTTCTTTCAAAAAAGTTCCAGTGATTGGAACGTAAGGTACGAGACTCCTGCGGGAAAAGCGTGTCTAGGGAGACCCCGCAGGCGCAAGCCGAGGAGGCTCCCCGACCGCCCGCGGAAAGCGAGTGCCTGGAGTGGAAATCAACGTTCAAATTTCACAGATCGGGGTGAGAGCATTCCAATCCTCTTTTGTCGTCTACTGAAAGAAGGCGTTCTACTTCTTGGTTTTAATTCTATACCAATACTTATATTTTTCTTCAAATCCTAATTTCCCGTACAAGCTTAAAGCAGGTGCATTCGTTTCTATCACCTGAAGTTAAGCTTTTTTTTGCTCCATTTTCTTTACCCCAATGCAATAGATTACGAATGAGAATTGCACCATTGCCTTGATTTCGAAAATTATCATGGGTAATGATATTGTACAGGCCTATGTATTCGTCTTCCAATACACCCAGTCCACTTGCTGTCACGGTTCCACCTTCATAGAACCAAATAAAAGAAGCGGCACACTGGCCGCTTCAGTTGAACAATGTCATATAAATGATTCCAAACAGAAAAAAGATTCCGCAACAAACGATTAAGACTTTTGCAAGTTTCTCCACAGCTTACTCCCTCTCATGAAGGGCATCAAGAAATTCCGGCGCCGATGACAAAAGATAATGCGATTGATATGATCATCGATAGGAATCCAACTGCCCGATTATCTTTTTGTATTTCTTCATCTATTTTAAATCCAGGAGTCATAAATTCAAAAATGAAATAACCGATCAACAGCAGGACAAAACCGTAGACGCCCCAGCCAATCATGGTAAGAAGCGAATTCTGATGGAGAATGGACTGTTGGAATACATAGGCGATCCCAAAAATTTTACCACCTGTTGCCAACGCGACAGAAAGGTTTCCCTGTTTGATCTCCTCCCAGTTCTTGTACTTTGTGACAAGTTCAAAAATGGCTAAAAAAACAATCATGCACAGAATAACGACACTGTAACGAGCAGCTATATATACATATTCATTTTCCCACATATTCTCCATGGTCCAACTCCCGAATGGTAACTAGCCACCCGGCTTGGCTGAATTGCCGGAATGACCGCTTTCCTTTATTTAAATTCCACCACCGTAACACCTGTTCCGCCTTCACCGGCTTCGCCGAAGCGAATCCTTTTGACAGAGCGGTGATTTTTCAAGTATTCCTGGACCCCGGACCGAAGAGCACCCGTCCCTTTACCATGAATGATGGAGACACTCGAATAACCGGCCAAAAGAGCATCATCAACGTATTTTTCCACTCTTGATATGGCATTTTCGAAGCGTTCTCCACGAAGGTCAAGTTCGACGCTAACATGATAATCGCGGCCTTTGATCGTGGTAAGCGGCTTTGTTTCTTTTACTTTTGTGCTCTTGATGAATTCCAGGTCAGACTCCTTCACTTTCATTTTCATGATGCCGATCTGAACCTGCCATTCATTATTTGAGACCTTCTCAATCAAGTGACCTTTTTGACCAAAGCTTACGACCTTTACTTCATCTCCAGGTTTCAAGCTTTTATCCAGCGGCCTCGCAGCTTTATTTGTTGTTTTTTTCACTTTAGGCGCTGCTTCTTCAAGCCGTTTTTTGGCATCGATCAGTTCATGCTCTTTAACATCGGCATGCTTTTCAAGTCGCAGTTTACGTAAGTCTGCAATGATCGCTTCCGCTTCCCTTTGTGCATTTTCAACGATTGCCGCTGCCTCTTTAGCTGCCTTTTCAACCATGGCATCCCGTTCTTGATGGTACTCATCAATTTGCTTTTGAAGGTCTTTATGAAGAATTTCCGCCTGTTTCAGGTGATTCTTGGCTTCCAATTCCTCTTCTTCAGCCTTCTTGCGGCTGTCTTCAAGGGACGCTATCATATTTTCAACTTTATTCGTATCCTCGCCAATATGGCTGCGGGCGTTGCTGATCACGTTTTCTTCCAAACCAAGGCGCTTGGAAATTTCAAACGCATTACTCCGGCCTGGTACACCAATTAATAGTTTATAGGTGGGACTCAAGGTTTCCACATTAAATTCGACGCTTGCATTAATGACGCCTTCCCGATCATATCCATACGCTTTTAATTCCGGGTAATGTGTCGTTGCAATCACACGTGCTCCGCGCTTATACACTTCATCCAAAATGGAAATGGCCAGAGCTGCACCTTCCTGTGGGTCAGTTCCCGCTCCAAGCTCATCGAATAAAACAAGACTGTCATAATCGACATGCTTAAGGATATCGACAATATTGACCATATGCGAAGAGAATGTACTTAAGCTTTGTTCAATCGACTGTTCATCGCCAATATCGGCATAAACAGAGGAAAACACAGCCGTTTCGGAACCATCCAGCGCAGGGATCTGCAGACCGGACTGGGCCATTAACGTACAGAGGCCAATCGTTTTCAGGGTAACCGTCTTACCACCTGTATTCGGACCGGTGATGACGATTGTCGTAAATTCATCACCAAGAAAAATATCATTGGCCACGACGACATCATTCGGAATGAGCGGGTGTTTCGCTTTGAATAATTTTACGCGCCCCTCATTATTCAGAATCGGCTTGGATCCTTTTATCGCTTTCGCATATTTTGCCTTGGCGACAAGGAAATCGATTTGTGCCAGCACTTTGATATTATGAAGCAATTCAGGGGTGAACGCACCGACTTTTTCCGATAGTTCGACCAATATCCGTTCTATTTCCTGCGTTTCCTTCACTCGGGTTTCCTGCAGGACATTATTCAGCTGAACGATTGCCTGCGGCTCAATGAACAACGTCTGCCCTGATGATGATTGATCATGAATGATCCCGCCATACACACTGCGGTATTCCTGTTTAACCGGGATGACGAATCGGTCATTCCGGATGGTGATGATGGCATCGGATAACATTGTTGTTGCATTGGAAGAACGGATCATACTTTCCAGTTTTTCCCTGACGCGACTTTCGTTCGTCCGAATTTGGTTTCTTAGAGTACGAAGCTTGTCGCTGGCAGAATCCATCACTTCGCCATGTTCGCTTATTGCATACGTAATTTCCTGCTGCAAATCAATCAATGGATGAAGGGAATCGATATATTCGGCTAAAAGCGGAACATCAATCTCCTGCTCTGCCAGTTCTTCGAAGAAGCGGCTGAGGATCCTGCCGGCACGAATCGTGCTCGCAAGTTCCATCAGTTCCATCGGTGAGAGCATACCGCCAATCTGTGCCCTTTTTGCATGTGGTCGGATATCGAAAATTCCGCCCAATGGCAAGTTACCTTTCAACCGGACGATTTTGGCTGACTCATCCGTTTCTTCCTGCCATCTCGACACTTCTTCAAAATCCGTGGAAGGCATCAATTGCTCTGCCTTCTCTTTTCCTATGGATGAGGAAGCGTGTGAGATTAATTGTTCTTTTATTTTATGAAATTCCAATGTCTTTAAAGCTTTATTATGCATGGAGTGAAAGCTCCTCCTTATTTATGGGCAAATAGTTAATCATTTCTCTTTAAAAATGCTAATAATCCATCCGTGTCCCTTGCATTAAGAACCGTGGATTCTTTAATCCAGCCCTTTTTGGCTGATGAGACCCCCACAGGCATATGTTCAAGCATGTCGATGCTGTGGGCATCCGTATTGATCACGATCGGAACGCCTGCTTCCTGAGCCTTGCGCAGATGCGGAGGTGCCAAATCCAATCTGTTCGGATTCGCATTCAATTCCAAGGCCGTATTCGTTTCGCGGGCCAGTTCGATCAGCATTTCTATATCTACATCATATCCGGTGCGTCTGCCGATGATCCTTCCCGTTGGATGGGCGATGATATCTACATGCGGATTATTCAGAGCCGTTTTTAAGCGCTCCATGATCGTTTCCCGAGACTGTGAAAAACTTGAATGAATCGATGCAATCACCAAATCCATCTCTGCAAGCAGCTCATCGTCATAATCAAGTGTCCCATCAGGAAGTATATCCATCTCTATCCCGGAAAGAACGGTAAAGTCAGTGTATTTTTCATTAAGTTCATGGATGATCCGTTTTTGTTCACGTAAACGTTCAGCGGTCAAGCCGTTCGCCACCTTCAGATATTGCGAATGATCGGTGATGGCCATATATCGATACCCTTTTGCACGGCATGCTTCAATCATTTCTTCAATCGTATGAGCACCATCACTCCATGTGGTATGCATATGCAGATCACCTTTAATGGCCTCTAAAGATATGAGAGGTTCATTAGCATCATAATGCTCCACTTCCGTTCCATCTTCACGCAGTTCTGGCGGGATGAAAGGAAGGCCAAAATGATTATAAAATTGTTCTTCCGTTTCAAACGTCAATACATCACCGGTTTCAGTCACTTCCACCCCATATTCGCTGATTTTCTCTCCGCGATCTTTGGCAAGCTGGCGCATCCGCACATTGTGATCCTTCGAACCTGTAAAATGATGAAGTGTCGTGATGAATTCCTTATCCTTAACGATTCGGAAATCGACGGAAATGTCATATTCATAATCAAGCACGACCGATACTTTTGTATCACCGGCCGCAATCACCTGTTTTATCCCTTTTATTGCAAGCAGTTGATTTTTAACCTCTTCGGGATGATCTGTCGAAATGATGAAATCGAGGTCCTTGATCGTTTCCCTCATACGCCGGATGCTGCCGGCCCTGGATGAACGGATGATGTATTCCATGTTAGCAAGGGCCGTTTCAATATCAGCCGCAATCGGTCTCATGAAGGCAAGGGGAAGTCGATCGGGCCTTGAACCCGCCTCAGCAATTGCAGAAAGGATCTTCTCTTCCGTTTTTTTGCCGAAACCGGCAAGCGCCGCGACCCTGCCTTCTTCACAGGCGATTTTAAGATCATTCACATCTTTGACATGCAGCTCTTTATGAAGCTTGGCAATTTTCTTCCCGCCCAAACCTTGAAGCTGCAGGAGCGGAATCAATCCTTTTGGCACCTGCTCCTGAAGCTCTTCAAGTACAGTCGATTTCCCCTCATTTATATACTCTTCGATGACGGATGCCGTTCCTTTCCCGATTCCATTCAAAGCGGTAAAATCTTCAATCTCCGACAAGCTCCGGTCATCCGTTTCCAAGGCGCCTGCTGCCTTTCGGAAAGCTGAAACCTTGAACGGGTTCTCTCCTTTTAATTCCATATATATTGCAATTTTTTCTAATAATTTAATGATATCTTTTTTATTAATCGTCATTTAATTCACCGCCGAAAAAATTAGTAGGGTGTCCCATGTTCACTTTCTTAAAGATACCTTTCTTGGAGGTAAAGTACAAGCAGTCAGATTCTTAACCTTCGAATCAATTAGAAGGAAGTTACATGCCGCTACATAAAAAGGGGCCTCCCCCGTGTTCAAAGTATAGGAATCCAGGACTTTGAACACGGGAGGCAGGCCCTCTTATACTGACATTAAGATTGTTTTACATCATGAAACCAAAGTTCCTTCACCTGCTCGGAAAGGAACGGCGTATGTTTCACGATCGATTCTGCCAAAAATGAGCCAGTTAATGGTTTCTGGATGGAATCCATTGGCAGCATGGCAGCTATATATAATATAATAAACATGATAAGATAGACTTCGAGAAAACCCAATATCCCTCCGCCCCAGCGATTCAGCTGTTTTAATATCGGTAGATGGGTAATGAAATTGAGCATGGATCCTATCATTTGCCAAAGAATCTTGGCAGCAAAGAAAATGATTGCAAAGGCAATTGCATTGTAATACGCCGTATCAAGCCCGACTGTATCAAAAAACATATTAAGGGTCGAGGAATCACCCATCGTTGGGAACGGAATCCATAATTTCAAATTGGGAGCAAGATCTCCGTAAAATACATAGGCGGCGATGAAGGCTACAATGAACCCAGTCATATGAACCGTTTGTAAAATGAAGCCACGCTTTAAACCGATTAATAAACCGATTAAAAGAATGGCCAGAATTGCTAAATCAAGCATATACTCAGTCCTTCTCTCTCTTTAATTCCAGTTGAAGCTGGTCTAGTTCATCTTTTAATTTAATATATTCATGGATGGTATTCACGGCCGTTAACACCGCTAGCTTGCTTGTATCCAAGTATGGATTTTTCATCCTGATCTCTCTCATTTTTTCGTCAACCATCGAAGCGACCAGGCGCATATGACTTGCGCTTTCTGTGCCGACAATTGTATATGGCTGTCCGTATATATCAACTGTTGTTTTATTTCGTTTATCGTCTGACAAAATGATGCCCCCAATCTAAACAATCCTAATTCTATCATATCATGAAGTTTTTCGTCATGAAAGAGAGTACATCGTCATTTCTTGCATTAAAATTTCAATAATTTGTCAAACGATATCGAATTCAGGAAGAAGATTACCTAATAAACAAAATGAAGTTAGGAGCTAACCCATTATGTCCCATGTTGTTTTACTTATCAGTCCTGAACAAATAAAGGCGATGAAGTCCCATTATTCTTCATCCTTGGCCGCCAAGCAGCCGCCGGGGAGCATCTTTTCCGCCAAACCGCCGCTATGTACGGTGACGGCCTATAAATCCGGGAAGGTCCTTTTTCAAGGTAAGAATGCCGAAATAGAAGCGGTAAAATGGCAAAAAGGTACCACTGCTGCGGCTCCAAAGAAAAAAGCGGCAGCCTCTGCATCGGTCAACGTCCATCGATATTCACCGCCTGCAAATATCGGAACCATGTCAGTGATTGGTTCAGACGAGGTCGGAACAGGAGACTATTTCGGCCCGATGACCGTCGTAGCCGTATATGCCAAGAAGGAGCAACTCGCTCTTTTAAAGGAGCTTGGTGTCCAGGATTCCAAAAATCTGAAAGACCCACAGATCATCGACATTGCCAAACAGATTAAGGATGTAGTGCCCTTCAGCCTGCTCACCTGCGACAACCCGAAATATAATGCGCTGCAGGCAAAGGGAATGTCACAAGGAAAAATGAAGGCACTACTCCATAACCAAGCAATCAAGCACCTCATGCAAAAAATCCAGCCAGAACAAGCGGAAGCCGTCCTTATTGATCAATTCGCTCAACCAAAGGTATTTTTCAATTACCTAAAAGGCCAAGAACTATTCCAAGCTAATGCCACCTATCTATGCACAAAAGCGGAAGGCATTCACCTTGGAGTGGCAGCCGCATCCATCCTGGCCCGATATGCATTCGTCAAACGCTTTGACTTGCTGAGTGAGAAAGCCGGATTCAAAATCCCTAAAGGTGCAGGATTTGCAGTCGATGAAGCGGCCGCAAGATTGATTCATGAAAAAGGAATCGATTCATTACACGAATTCACGAAAACCCATTTTGCCAACACAGAAAAAGCGAAGCGACTCTATCAACAGAAATATCATAAATAGAAGAAAGCGGCTGATCTTCCTGAACAGCCGCCTTTTTCTCGTGAGTTCACGCCGTTTACTCGTGAGTTTGCGCGGTTTACTCGTGAATTCACGCCATTTTCTCGTGAGTTTACGCCATTTTCTCGTGAGTTTGCACCTTTTACTCGTGAATTCACGCCATTTTCTCGTGAGTTTACGCCATTTTCTCGTGAGTTTGCACCTTTTACTCGTGAATTCACCTTTTACTCGTGAGTTTGCTCCATTTACTCGTGAGTTTGCACCTTTTACTCGTGAATTCACCTTTTACTCGCAAAATCAAAAAAGACAGCTCCCCAAGATTCAGGGAGCTGTCTTTTTGGTTTTATCCTCTTAGCTCTGCGCCGGCGTTTTCTTTAACGGCTTCAAGCACTTTATCATGTGCTTTTGTAATGTCTTCGTCCGTCAGGGTACGTTCCGGGTCGTAGTATTTCAGTGAGTAGGCAATGGATTTCTTGCCTTCCTCCATTCTTTCACCTTCGTATAAGTCGAAGATGTTTACTTCTTTCAGCAGTTTGCCGCCGGCTTCTTCAATAATGTTTTGAATGTCCCCGGCTTTCGTGGCTTGATCCACAACGAGCGCGATATCGCGTGTGGTTGATGGATAGCGCGGAATCGTTTGGTATGCTATCGGCGCGACTTCTGCTTCGGCCAATGCTTTTAAGGATAGTTCGAAAATGTATGTTTCTTTAATGTCCAAGTCTTTTTGGACAGTTGGGTGCACTTGGCCGATAAAGCCAATTACTTCACCATTCAATAGTACTTCCGCTGTCCGTCCTGGATGCATGTCGTTGATTTCCGCTTGGCGGTAACTTATTTGATCGGCTAATCCAAGTGTGTCGAATAATGCTTCGATAACGCCTTTGGCTACAAAGAAATCCACTGGTTTCTTTTCACCTTGCCATAGATGTGACTCCCATAGGCCTGTGATCGCTCCAGCAACATGTTCTTTTTCTTCAGGAAGTTCTTGTTCGTCTCGCTTAAAGAATACCGAACCGATTTCATACAGTGCCAGTGAATCAATTTGGCGGGCATTGTTATATTTCACGACTTCCAGCAATTGAGGCACGATGCTTAAACGCAGCTGGCTTCTTTCCTCACTTATTGGCATTGCCAATCGAATGGATTCTCTTGCTTCCAATGCGAATTGGGACGCTTTTTCCTCGCTTGTCAGTGAATAGGTCACCGCTTGATAAAGGCCTGCGCCTTCAAGTGTACGGCGTGCCTTCCTCCGTTTAATTTGATAGTCTGTCAATTGTCCTGGTGTAGCAGAACCGATCGGCAGTGTAACGGGGATGTTATCATATCCATATAAACGTGCAGCCTCTTCGACTAAATCGGCTTCAATCGTAATATCACCACGGCGCGTAGGGACAGTGATCGTGAATGTTTCATTGTCAAGTTCCACGCCGAATTGCAGACGTTTGAAGATTGACTCCACAACCGATACGGTCATGCTTGTTCCAAGGAGTGTGTTGATTTTTTCAAGCGTGATGCTAATGACCGCAGGTTCCATTGACAATTCGTCAACTTCTGCTGCTCCTTGTAAGACTGTTCCGCCTGCATATTGTGCAATCAATTGTGCAGCACGTTCCCCTGCTTCACGAACACGTGCCGGGTCGACGCCTTTTTCAAAGCGGGCACTGGCTTCACTGCGTAATCCATGGTCCTTGGAAGCTTTGCGAACTACTGTACCTGCAAAATATGCACTTTCAATAATGATGTTCGTCGTATCATTTTTGACTTCGGAATCCGCTCCGCCCATCACACCAGCAATTGCAACTGGCTCACTGCCATTCGTGATCACTAAATGGTCAGGTGTCAAAGTGCGTTCCGCTTCATCTAATGTTACGATTTTTTCAGCATCCTTCGCTCTGCGGATGACGATTTCCTTCGAACCAAAGCGGTCATAATCAAAGGCATGGAGCGGTTGGCCGTATTCAAGTAAAATGTAGTTCGTGATATCCACCACATTATTATGTGGTCGGATACCTGCAGCCATCAACCTAGTCTGCATCCAAAGCGGTGAAGGTCCGATCTTAACATCCTTGATGATTTTAGCCATGTATATCGGGTTATCTTCTTTCGCTTCCACTTTGACACTGATATAATCAGTTGCTTTTTCAGCTGCCTCTTCTTTCTCGATTACCGGCCATTTCACTTCCCGTCCTAGAATGGATCCCACTTCGTATGCTACTCCAAGCATACTCAAAGCATCGGAACGGTTTGGAGTCAGTCCAAGTTCCAGCACTTCATCACTTAAACCAAGTTCCTCCAATGCATCTTTCCCTACTTCCACATCATTGGGGAAGACGAAGATTCCTGTAGCATAATCCTTGGAAACGAGTTTGGATTCGAAGCCCAATTCTTGAAGCGAGCAAATCATTCCGTGCGATTCTTCTCCGCGAAGTTTCGCTTTCTTGATTTTGAAATTACCTGGAAGGACTGCGCCAACAGTAGCGACTGCGACTTTTTGGCCTTTATCGACATTCGGTGCCCCGCAGATGATCTGAACGGGATTTTCGGCCCCGATATCAACTTGGCATTTATTCAATTTATCCGCATTTGGATGTTGTTCACGTTCTAAGACATGCCCGATGACGACCCCTTTTAGCCCTTCACTTTTCTTTTCCACCCCTTCAACCTCAATGCCGCTTTTCGTGATTTTGTCAGCTAGCTCCGTCGCATTGATGCCTGAAAGGTCAACATAATCTTGTAACCATTTATAAGACACAAACATGGTAGGTCCTCCTTTTTAAAATAAAAATTTATGCTTCGTGATGGTTGAATTGTTTTAAGAATCGAACATCATTCGTATAGAAATGACGGATATCGTCCACACCGTACTTCAACATGGCAATCCGTTCCACGCCCATTCCAAATGCGAATCCAGAGTATTTCTTGGAATCGAAGCCAGCCATCTCAAGGACGTTCGGATGAACGATCCCAGCGCCAAGCACTTCGATCCAGCCTGTTTTTTTACATACGCTGCAGCCTTTACCGCTGCAGATTTTACAAGAAATATCCACTTCGACGGAAGGCTCGGTAAATGGGAAGAAACTTGGACGAAGACGGATTTCACGGTCTTGACCGAATACTTTTTTCGCAAATACGTCTAGCGTTCCTTTCAGGTCGCTCATGCTGATGTTCTCATCGATTACCAAGCCTTCAATTTGCTGGAATTGATGGGAGTGTGTCGCATCATCGTTATCTCGGCGATATACTTTTCCTGGGCAAATGATTTTTACAGGGCCTTGACCTTTATGTTTTTCCATCGTTCTGGCTTGAACCGGTGAAGTGTGCGTACGCATCAGGATTTCATCTGTGATGTAGAAAGAATCCTGCATATCACGTGCCGGATGGCTTTTTGGCAAGTTAAGTGCCTCGAAGTTGTAGTAGTCGCTTTCGACTTCAGGACCTTCCGCAACGGTATAGCCCATCCCGATGAATAAGTCTTCGATTTCTTCCACGATTCGAGTTAATGGATGAAGATTCCCCTTGTTTACCGGACGTCCTGGAAGTGTGACGTCAATCGTTTCAGTTGCTAGCTTGGCATTGACTGCCGCGGTTTCAAGCGCTTTTTGTTTCTCCTCGATCTTTGTTGCGATCGCTTCACGTACGTCATTGGCTAGTGCCCCGATTTTCGGGCGTTCTTCAGTAGATAATTTACCCATGCCGCGCAATACCTCCGTGATTGGCCCTTTTTTCCCTAAATAAGCAACACGGACTTCATTCAGTTCTTTTAATTCGGAAGCGGCGGCAACTTTTTGCAACGCTTCTTCCTGCAGTTCTAGTAAACGTTCCTGCATCATGTCTTCCTCCTTTATTTTCCTTTTGTAAAAATGAACACAAAAAAACCCCGATCCCTAAAGGGACGAGGTTTATGTATCGCGGTACCACCCTTATTAGTGCACAAACAAAAAAACTTCTGCACTCACTTCATTAAAAATAACGGCTCTTCACCGGAACATTTTTCAGACAATCTGTCTTCCCAATGCCAACTCGAAAGGTGAATTCACTTAAGCAGTGCCATAAAAATGCTTTCAGTCAAGGCATTTTCTCCCTGGATATGGTTAACTTTAAGCTACTACTCTTTGTCATCGTTGTTTTCATTATAAAATTCTGTTTTATTATATTATAATTCTTCGGCCGTTTCAAATCGATTTTCGTAAATGGTACATTAAAATCCCGGCAGCGATCCCCACATTCAAAGATTCACTTTTTCCGTAGATGGGAATATAGAGGTTTTTAGTCGTTTTCTCCAGTAATTCCTTCGATACTCCTTGGCCTTCATTACCGACCAGCAGGGCAAATCGGGAAGACTTTTCCACTTCTTCAAATGGCGATGCCCCTTCTAATGCCGTGCCATAAACCGGTGTTCCGCTTTGCTTCAGCTCATCGATGATTTCGGATAGGTTCCCTTTAATGACAGGCATATGGAAAAGGCTCCCTTGCGTCGAACGGACCACTTTGGGATTATACAAGTCAGCACACCCTTCCCCGAGGATGACCGCATCTATTCCCGCTGCATCAGCTGTCCTGATCATCGTTCCAATATTCCCAGGATCTTGGACGGCATCGATCAACAATAATTTATCCGGATTGATCGACGCCATGCTCGTTGATTTCTGTTCACAAACCGCAGCAATTCCCTGCGGTGCTTCGGTATCGCAAATCGCCTTCATAATATCATTTTTCACATAAATGAGTTCTGTGCCTTCCACCTTAAAATGGGCAGGCATTTCAGTTTCTTCATTGATGATCACTTCCAAGACGATTTCCTCTTTTAAGGCTTCTTCAACTAGGTGAAAACCCTCGACTAAATATTTACCTGTTTTATCTCGTTCTTTTTTGGTCAAAAGTTTTTTCCATTGCTTAACTTGCGGGTTTTTTACGGATTCGATATATTTCAAGGGTAAACGCTCCTTTAACTTCACACTGATTTTCCTATTATAACGCAATTCACATACATATTGCATGCGAGTTTGTGAAATGCTATTAATGTCAGTCATTATGTGTTAGAGGAGGAATAATTATGAATTTAAACTTACGTAATGCGATCATCCAAAATGTATCTGGAAATACGCAAGAGCAGCTGGAAGACACGATTGTCGATGCCATACAAAATGGCGAGGAAAAAATGCTTCCTGGTTTGGGAGTATTATTCGAGGTCATCTGGCAAAATTCATCCGAGCAGGAAAAACAGGAAATGATCACTGCCCTCGAAGCAGGATTAAAAAAATAACAGCCTTCAAAGGCTGTTATTTTTTTAATCTCGCTTCGCCAGCCTTCAGTTCTTCAATGGAGACTTCTTCATCAAGCAGCAAGATGAATTTCTTTGCTTTTACTTCTTCAAGCATCGCTTTTGCCTCAGCAAAAGAGTAGCCGTATTTCGTGAAAAAGCTGCGTAAATCTCCAGATCCTTCATCTGTGAAGTAATGGAAGATTTTCAAAAAAAGAGTGTCCTCCTTATCCTGATTGGCGATGATCAGTATATCCGTATGTTCATTTCCAAGCTGCACATAATTTTTTATATCAGCTGCCACTGTCATTTGGGTGCCAGATATGCCTTTTGCTTTTAAGTCTGAAATTGCAGCAAGTAGTTCCGGATTAGAGTCAAAAACACCATATACGTTTTTTTCCATGTTTCTCCCCCTCCTTGTTACTCTACTTAAAATAAAATTCCTTTGTCATTATACCTTGCCGCTTTATCAATAAACAAGCAAATAGTCCATGGAGACGCACAAGGGAACCCTCTGCCTAAAGGGTTTTTATAAAAATAAATAGCCTGTAGCAAACTCTTAGTTTTATTAAAAAACGTTGCAGTTGATTTCAGAAATCCGCTCCCTTTTCGCCAACTGTCTGCCAAGCCACATCAAAAAGCGGCTGCGGTGGCTCGGCTAGCCAGTAATCCGGCAGGAGTGTCGCACATTTCTTCAATCCAATAACGACTACAGTAAGAAAACAAACAAAAACAGCCCTATGCAGGCTGTTCTTGTTGTGTATTACAGATTGTCGGTATTGATTCGATTTTTGATGTATTCATCTTGTAAGCCTATCTCTTGCTGTCCGCTGCCTGCCGGTCTCGCGGTCCGATCCAGTGATCCTTGAACGTCAAGGTTTTCGTCCGTATCCGCATAAATCGGGTCTTCATGATTCCTTGATTTTTGCTTCTTGAATTTTTCTGTGGAGTTTCCCCAGATTTCCCTTTCTTGAGCTCGCTTCGCATCCATCTCTTCATTTTTATAGATGTTGGCGGAATTTCCATGAAGCTCTTCGCTTCTTCCTGGCTGTGCTTCCATTTCCCTTGTTTGAAAGGCATTCGCGGTTGTTTCCGGAAAAAGGTTCGGGTCCGGATTGTTCACCACACCTGTTTTAAGCGGATTCACTAAAGGTTCGTCCGTATCCTCGATGCGATTGGAAGTTGTGTTTTCACGTGCTGTTACGGTTTCCGATTCATCTAAAAGTATCAGGAATTTTCCGGCCTCCACTTCATTTATATAAGCGGTTGCTTCACTATCGGCAAGCCCTAGCTCACCTAGACGGTTCCTTATATCTTCGGAACCCTCGTTCAGGAAAAATTGTTTCATTTTATCAATGAAGGATTCCTCGTTATAGTTAGTAACGACGTCGACATCCGGATCATGCTTTTCATTGACGAAATCCAAATCTTCTTTCTTATCAGCCATTACCGTTATTTCCCCTTCATGAACGCCCTTTTCCTTGAGGGATTGTATAGCCTGGATCATTTCTCTTTCCGTATCAAAAACACCATATAATGTTTTTCCCATGCATCTTCCTCCTCCTTTTTCCGATATTTCTTCTTATGTGTATTTATACCCTGATGGATGCCAATTAAACAAAAAGGTTTGCCTTCCCTAAGCTCGGACCTTTAAACAGTCCTTATAACCAAAAGGAAACCTGCAGTTTTAAACTGCAGGCCATTTCCTTCACTCTTAGAAGCGGTCGGTTCTACGTTCAGCTGCCTTTTTCTCATTCACGATCGATTCATCTGTACTATCAAGCTGGATATCTTCCTTTTTAAGAGTATCCTGAACTTGTTCCGTTTCTTGTACAGCATGTTTCTTGATGACAATTTCATCTGTGACAACCGGTTTTTTCGAAACTTCCAGTTTTTCTTCAACAACCGGGATTCGTAATGTTTCCCCATCTTCAATGGTTCCGGTTTCCCGATTCGCTTCACGTCCTGAAACCGATCTATGCTCAACTGTCACTTCTTCGTGTTCAACCGGGACATTGATCGTTTTATGCTGTTCATTGACTTCTTTATTAATGACGACTTCTCCTGTCTGAACTCTTTCTTTGTCAATGTTCAGCTGTTCTTCCCGAAGTGTAAGTGTCCTTTCATCTTCTGGCAATTCACGGCCTTGTCCATTGACTCCATAAACATCTTCTTTATTTAATGGATCGGTTTTTTCCGTACCATTATATAGTGGGTTGGTGGAGTTAGTATCAAGCCTTGTACCGGCAGTGTCCATTGTTCCGGTCGTGAATTTATCTCTTGCCGTTCCAAGATGGCCTTCACCTTCTTCAACCAGAACCAGGACTTTTCCATTTTCTACATCAAAGACATGTTCAGCCGCATCGCTATTCGAAAGGCCTGCATTCGCCAATCTTGTTGAAAGGTCTGCCGTATCTTCCGGCATGAAGAAACGTGCCACCTTGTCCATAAACGATTCATCGTTAGGAACATTCGTCATTGTGTGAACATCCGTTTCACGTTGATGGTTCGTGAAATCCAATGTTTCTTCCTTATCTGCCACGACCGTAATATCGTCCCCTTCAAAACCCTTTGCCTTAAGTGCATTAATTGCTTGGATCACTTCTGCATTTGATTCATATACTCCATATACTGTTTTATTCATTTTACATTCCTCCTTAGGTTTTGTTGTTTCGTTTAGTGGATGCTATATATAAACAATACCCGCCATGTTCCTAAGTAAACGAGGAATCCATATTTCATTTTTGTTATATCATTTACAATTCGTTCTCAGCACAGAACGCATTTTTAATTGAGATCAAGCCTTTACAAGGGTTTCCCCCTTTATAAAAATGTAATGTTTAACCAAATCATGCCATTTCATTTTTTCATGAACTGCTTGTGATCTTTTTTCTTCTATTATAATGCCACAGCCTTTATTAGCAGGTCCGCAATATGCACCGCTTTTGTGCATTCCCCCAAGTTTTCCCGCTCGATCCCCAATTGCATTTGCAACAGGCAGCCAGGGTTTGCCGTGACAACAATATCGGCCTGTGTCGATTTCGTGTGCTCCATTTTAGAGTCGAGAATGTTCATGGACATCTCTGATTCAACAATATTATATATCCCAGCTGAGCCGCAGCAGCGATCGGCATCCTTCATTTCCCTGAAATCGATTCCTTCTATTGATTGAAGGAGGATTCGCGGAGCCGAGGAGGTGTTCATCACATTCCGTAAGTGACAGGAATCCTGGAAAGTTACGGATTGAGCTGGCAGTTTCAGGCGAACTTTTTCCTGAAAACGCAAATCAACAAGGATCTGGCTGATATCTTTCAACTTATTTTTAAATGAGATTGCTCGGTCGTGCCATTCCTGTTCATCTTGGAGCAGATGGTCATAATCTATGAGAAAAGCGCCACAGCCGCCGGCATTCGTAATGATATAATCAACTCCCTCCGTTTCAAAGGCTTCAATATTACGCTTGGCCAGTTGCTTTGCACCTGCTTTTTCACCACTGTGCCCATGCAGCGCCCCGCAACAGGCCTGGGATTTCGGAATGACGATTTCACATCCGGCCAGCTGAAGAAGCTTTAGTGTGGCCTTGTTCGTTTCCAAAAACATCGTATCCATCAAGCAGCCGGAAAAGAAAGCCACCGTTTTGAGCGGCGTTCCGATTGCAGGCAGCTCGGTTGGCCGATTTTTCATTTCTGCTTTTTTCGGGACTTTCGGCAGCACTTTTTCCATGGCTGCCAAATTATCCGGAAGCATGTTGAGGACTCCCGTTTTACGGGCCATGTATTGCAGGCCTGATTTCTGATAGAAGCCAAGCAAACTTGTCATGGTCTGCATTCGCTCCTGGTGCGGGAATAGTCCACTGAAAACGGCCTTGCGGATCGTTTTTACAGGGAAACTGTGTTTTTTATTCTGATGGATGATATCCCTTGCTTCTTCAAGAAGGTGTCCGTATTTCACACCTGAAGGGCACACAGGTTCACAGGCCCTGCAGCCGAGGCAAAGACTCAACGACCGTTCTACATCCCTATCTGGCTCAATCACGCCATCCGCCACCGCTTTCATAAGTGCAATCCGGCCCCTTGGTGAATGGGATTCCTTCAGGCCCGATTCTATGTATGTCGGGCAATGGGGTAAGCAGAAGCCGCAGCGCATACAATTCAACAATTCATCTTCATTCATTTTTTTCGCGAATTGAATGGCAATGGTTTCCCTTTCCTGTACTGTCGTCATGTAGAAACCACCACCCTTTTCCTGGTTTCCTTGGCAAATACTTTGCCGGGATTCATGATGTTATTGGGATCGAAAGCCTGTTTAATCGCCCTCATGGCATCAATCCCTTCTTTCTTCAGCTTCCATTCAAAATACGGGGCCTTCATCGTATCCGGCTACATCTTTGGCAAGCTTGCCCCCTGTTCGAATGATGTCCCCATTCGGAAGGACCACTTCAAGCCCGATGACATAATCACGGGTGACTCCATACTTTAAACCTCGCAGTCCACCAGAATTCTCATTAATGTTGCCGCCAATCGTGGAGATTTTCATCGAACTTGGATCCGGCGGATAAAACAATCCCTTCTCTTCAACTGCTGAAATCAAGTCCAAAGTGATGAGCCCAGGCTGTACGGTCGCCGTTAAGTTCTCCTCATCTATTTCAAGTAATGAATTCATTCGATTGAATAAAAGGACAAGCCCCCCCCTCTGTCGGGCATGTGCCTCCGCTTAAATTCGTCCCAGAACCGCGCGGAACGATCGGAACATTGTATTCGTTGCAAACTTTGACGATGGCTGCGACTTCAGCTGTGCTGCCCGGTTTGATGACAGCATCCGGCATCGCTTGAAACCCAGGCGTTGCATCATATGAATAGACCAGACATTCCACTTTCGAGTCATCGTAATTCTCCTGACCTACGATGGTAAGAAGTAGCTGCTTAACCTGCTTTGTTAACATGTACATCCTCCTCATATAAACATAGGAAATTCGAGACTTTTTTATATGATGTAAGTATAAGAAAAAAAACACTCGGCCTTCTATGTACGAACATATAAAATTTTGAGCTTTACAAAGAATTAATTTGTATGTTTATCCAATACACATACTGCTAGATACATCGTGACTAAATCGGCTAGCTTCCTAGGATTCAGCCGGGTCAAATCCTCTATGCGCTTGAGCCTGTAATGGAGGGTATTGATATGGATATGCAGGGCTCTAGCGGTCTCTTTTAAGGATAGATCACATGCAAAATACATGGTAAGGGTTTTAAGCAGCTCCTCATTAGGAAGCAACTCCTGAATTGTCCTGGATAAATATTCCTGCCTTGTTTCAGCGGTAACTTCATCAAGCAGGACCTCAAGTTTCAAGTCTTCGTCAAATATGATACCTGATGAAGAAGACGCGATTTTCAAGGAACGTTCCGCTTTAAAAAACGCTGGCCTGAAAGCGGTTCCTGATGCACGCGAACTAACTCCTGCACACACTTTATAACCCGAACTCTCTTCCAGCTTTTTTTGCAGTTTACTTAGTTTCTTATATTGCTGGTTTTTTGAACCGATGAAATCGGCCATCGAAAGAATGACGAATCGGTTCCTCCCCCAACGTACTGCGATGTCATTGGGATGCTGCTGTCTTATGAATATCTGAAGCGTTCTCCATACATGCGGTTCAATGATTTCCTCAGTCTTGAATTCACCAAGGGTGATGATCCGGTCCGCATGAACATCAATCCCAAGCAACTTTGCCTTCTGAAGGAAGTGCTCATTGAACGTCTGCAGCTGATGCCATTCAAATACAAAGAATTCCATCAGACGTGATTGGGATTCTGCTTGTTCAATATGATAGCTTTCCTGGATGAACATCTCCGTCATTTTCTTTAATAGTTCCGCATAAGGGGAAACATGTTTGGGGTCACCTGTAATTCCAATGACACAAACGGCTTCCTGATTGAAGAAAATAGGCAGGTTTATCCCTGCCTTCACTCCTTTCCAACTTCGTTCATCCTGTTTATTTATGATCAATTTCTCACGATTGTTGAAAGCGTGGATGGCCCCTTCATGAAAAGATCCAATACGGCTGCCATCGGTGCTGGCGATAATCATGCCAGCATGATCAATAATGATGATCTCCTCATCAATCAGTTTTCGAACCTCATGCACCAATTTTCCTGCCACAGCTGCCAATTGCATGATATGTCCTCCTTTTTTGAATGGACTTGAAAATATTTCGAGGCTCCCCGATGAAAAGAGAGCCTCATTCTACTTATGGAATCATCCAGGACAGGACGCCATTTTGCAAGAAGGTAATCACACAAACAAGCAGCAATAAAAATATGCTATGTTTGAGCGTGAATCTCAATAATTCCGATTCCCTGCCGGCCAATCCTACGGCAGCACAAGCAATCGCTATCGATTGGGGGGAAATCATCTTTCCGGTGACCCCTCCGGAAGAGTTCGCCGCCAACGCCAGGACTGGTTCCATCCCCACTTTAAGCGCAGTCACTTTCTGCAGACTGCCAAATAAGAGGTTGGCTGATGTATCCGATCCGGTAATGAACACACCCAGCCAGCCGAGAACCGGTGCGAAGAACGGAAATAAATCACCCGATTTTGCCAGGGTCATCCCTAATGTTGTCGACATGCCTGAAGCATTCGTCACATAAGCAAAAGCGACCACGGTAGAAATCATCAAGATTGGTTTGGCCAACTCTTTCATCGCTTCAACAAAGGTTCCATAAAAGTCTTTTGCAGACATGTGTGCGATGAACTTCGTTACGATGGCAGCCAGTAAAATGGCCGTCCCGGCTGCTCCGAGCAGTTCTATTTTATAGAAAGCCGCAATCGGCAATCCATTGCTTCTGATTATCTCATTATGCAGACCTGGCACTTCGATTTGGAAGGTTAATAGTTTCCCGATTTCATTGATTCCGCCAAGCAGCACATTGTTGCCTTCATAATGTCCGGATAGCGCCGGCTTTATTGGGTTCATCCCCCATATTGTGATGAAAAGCGTTAACAGAAGGAATGGCGACCAAGCATGGAATATCTGCCATTTCGTATATTTCGTTTCCGTTTCGGCTGTATATAATGGTTCGACAGCAGCCGCCGTTTCCTCTGATGCAAAGCGAAAGATCGTTTTAGGTTTCCAGAATTTAAGGAAAATCGCCAATGCAAACAGTGACACTAACGCGGATAGGATGTCGGGTAATTCGGGACCAAGAAAATTCGAACTTAAGTATTGTGTGATGGCAAAGGAAACTCCGGAAACCAAAATTGCCGGCAAGACCTCAAGCGACCTTTTCCACCCAGTCATGATCAAAATGAGATAAAGCGGAATGAAAGCAGAAAGGAATGGCAATTGGCGGCCGACCATTTTTGAGATCTCCATGGCGGCTATGCCAGTAGGGCCTTCCATGGCGATGATCGGTATTCCAACCGCCCCGAATGCTACCGGAGCGGTATTCGCAATCAAACAAATCCCGGCTGCATATAGCGGGTTAAAGCCGAGACCGACTAAAAGCGCGGCTGAAATGGCGACCGGTGCTCCAAATCCCGCAGCACCTTCTAAAAAGGCCCCGAAAGAAAATGCCACCAATAATGCCTGGAGGCGCCGATCTTCCGTAAGCGAAAGCACAGATGAACGAATGATATTGAATTGTCCGCTTTTGACAGTCATCTTGTACAAAAATACGGAAGTGATGATTATCCATCCGATTGGGAGCAGCCCATATACGCCTCCTTGTGAAGCGGACATCACTGCTTTTCCTGCAGGCATCCCATATATCAATACAGCCACTGCAAGAGCTACAAGCAACGTCGTTATACCTGCCATGTAACCTTTCATGCGTTTGATGGTAAGCGCCCAGAAAAAGTAAAGAATTGGAATGAGTGCGGCAAGAGATGATAAAACTAAATTATCGGTGATCGGCGTAAAGTTTTGTGTCCATGTCATTCATTTCGACTCCTTTTTCTATAAACTTTTTAAAAAATTCAGAAATTTAACCCTAATTGAAACCCCTTACATATCCAAATATTCAAAGTCATCAGATGACTTGATGAGTACTCATTTAAATTAAATGATTGAAAATATAAAATCAAGATTTTTTTTATTTTTTGTTGATTTTTTAACTCTTCTGGAAGTGTCAAAGATCATTTGTGTTATATAATATTAACTAGAGAAACTCATAGAAAATAGAGGTGCTACTACTTGGTATATAAAAAAATAAAGCCGAAAAAAATTTATGAAGAAGTCAGCGATGAACTTTATGAAATGATTCGGTCAGGCAGCCTGAAACCAGGTGAACAATTGGATTCCATTCAGCAGCTTGCGGAAAATTTCCAAGTCGGGCGCCCGGCCATCCGCGAAGCATTAAGTGCATTGAGTTCAATGGGTCTTATTGAAATAAAACAAGGTGAAGGAACATTCGTCAAAACCTTCGATCCCGCCATCATGAACCATCCCTTGTCTGCCGCCCTTTTGATGGATCAAGACAATATCAAGCATTTACTGGAAGTTCGGAAAATCCTTGAGTCCGGTACGGCGGAAGTGGCAGCGAAGAAGAGAACGGAAGAAAACCTTATCGAACTCAAGGACATGCTTTCTAATATGGAAATGGTCTCGGATGATGAAGAACTAAGTGATAAAGCGGATATCTCCTTCCATGTTGCCGTGGCAAATGCATCACAAAATGAGCTGCTGATTACATTGATGAACCATGTTTCAGAATTAATGACGGAAAAGATGCGTGATATCCGTCGGGTTGCGCTTTATTCCGAAGAGATGACACTCAAGCAGCTTTACCAGCAGCATGTCAGGATATATGATGCAATCGTGGCACAGGATGAAGACGGAGCCCGCAGTGCCATGCTGTTTCATCTTCAAAGCGTCGAGGAATCGCTGGACCGGGTCATCCAAAAAAATCAGCAAAAGAATCATTGACATTCCTTTAAATTTCAAAAATACCCTATACAAAAAACGATTAAATTGATATATTATTTTGAAAACGATCACTTCATTTAAAAAATCTTGGAAATTGGTATCTTCTCTTAGCCATTTCCTTTTTCCATTTTCTAGTCATCAGATGACCTGTTAACTTATTTTGAAAAAGGAGGAGTTCAGATTGAAAGTTACTCTCTTTGCAACATGTTTAGTGGATTTGTTTCAATCCAATGTCGGCAAAGCGACAGTGGAGCTACTCGAGAGATTAGGCTGTGAGATCGATTTCCCGGAGTCACAGATATGCTGCGGACAGCCGGCATATAATAGCGGGTATACGAAGGAATCGAAGGACGCCATGAAAAAGATGATTAAAACGTTCGCAGATGCTGAATACATCGTAACCCCTTCCGGTTCCTGTGCAGCGATGTTCAAGGAATATCCGGTTCTTTTCAAAGGCGATGCCGTATGGGAAAGGAAAGCGGCATCATTAGCGGCTAAAACATATGAATTGTCCCAATTCATCGTGGATGTCTTAAAAGTGACCGACGTCGGGGCGACCCTCAAGGGAAAGGCCACTTATCATACTTCATGCCATATGACACGGCTGCTTAAGGTGAAGGAAGCACCTGCCATTTTATTAAGCCATGTCAGGGGGCTGGAAATGACACCACTTCCGGATGCCCAAAACTGCTGCGGGTTCGGGGGGACCTTTTCGGTTAAGATGGGTGACATTTCCGGGCAGATGGTCGAGGAGAAGGTATGCAATATTGAAGCTACAGGTGCCGACTTTTTAATCGGCGGGGATGCAGGATGTTTGATGAATATCGGCGGACGGATCCAAAGGAAGGGGCAACCGGTGAAAGTCCTTCACATTGCGGAAGTCCTGAATAGCATTTAAAGAAAGCGAGGAGGGAAAAACTTATGGCTATGAAAACCAGCTCTGCCAAATTTAAAGACCGGGTGGATGAAGGAATACATAATGACTTTATGCGATTGGCCGTATCCAGTGCCCAAGAACGATTACACGGACGGCGGCTGACTGCCGTTGATGAATTGGGAAGCTGGGAGGATTGGCGTTCCCTTGGGGAAGAAATCCGGCAGCATGTGCTCAGTAACCTTGATTTCTATTTGCACCAGCTTGCCGAAAACGTTTCGAAAAGGGGCGGTCATGTCTTCTTCGCTGAAACCGCTGAACAAGCAAGCGGCTACATCAAGGATGTCATTGTAAAAAAGAATGCCAAAAAGGTCGTGAAATCCAAATCGATGGTCACGGAAGAGATCAATTTGAATGCAACCCTTGAGGCAGTTGGCCTCGATGTCGTTGAAACGGACCTTGGAGAATACATTTTACAAGTGGATGATCATGATCCCCCTTCCCATATCGTCGCACCTGCCCTCCATAAAAATAAAGAGCAGATTAGGGATGTTTTTAAAGAAAAGCTTGCCTATACGCAAACTGAAAAACCGGAAGAGCTTACCGCCCATGTGCGGGGCATTCTGCGGAAAGATTTCTTAAGCGCCGATGTGGGCATTACCGGCTGTAATTTTGCGATTGCGGAAACAGGCTCGATCGGACTGGTGACGAATGAAGGAAATGCCGATTTGGTCACTGCCCTCCCAAAAACGCAAATCACCGTGATGGGGATGGAACGGCTTGTACCGACATTCGATGAATTCGAAGTCCTTGTCAGCTTATTGACAAGAAGCGCTGTCGGCCAAAGATTGACCAGTTACATCACCGCGCTTACCGGTCCGCGTGATGAAGGTGACGTAGACGGACCCGAGGAGTTTCACTTAGTGATCGTGGATAATGGACGCTCCTCCATCCTAGGAACCGAGTTTCAATCCGTTCTTCAATGCATTCGCTGTGCTGCCTGTATAAATGTCTGCCCGGTCTATCGCCAGGTTGGCGGTCATTCATATGGTTCAATTTACCCCGGACCAATCGGCGCTGTGCTTTCACCCTTACTCGGAGGATATGATGATTTCAAGGAACTGCCGTATGCCTCCACTCTTTGTGCAGCCTGTACAGATGCCTGTCCGGTAAAGATTCCACTCCATGATTTACTGAGGAAGCATCGGGAAGTCATCGTTGAAAAGGAAAAAATGTCGCCGTTTTCAGAAAAGATGGCCATGAAGGCCTTTGGGATTGGTGCGGCATCGCCCATGCTTTATAAATTAGGCTCCAAAATGGCCCCATCAGCGATGTCACCTTTTAAAACGGGGGATATCATCTCGAAAGGACCGGGACCGCTCAAAACTTGGACAGAAAGCCGGGAGTTCCCTGCTCCAGGGAAAGAGAGCTTTCGGGACTGGTTCAAAAATCGGGAAAAAGGAGGGAAACCATCATGAATGGAATCATCCATAATGAAGGGGCATTTTTAAACAATATAGCCAAAAACCTGGGAAGGGCTCCTATTACGGAAGGCATCTCCGTTCCGGAATGGAAGCACGCCCCCCAAAAAGAAGTTTTGAAACATGCGACACAGAATGATCTTGTCGCGGAATTGAAGGAGCAATGTAAACGGGTGCATACTCGATTTCACGTTACCGACTCCAAGCAAGTGATGCATTGTTTAAGTCAGGTGATCGAGGAACTTGGAAACGGACCCGTGATCATCCCTAAGGACGGTCGATTTTCCGAGTATGGGTTAGAGGGCATCTTAAAGGAAAAAGATGTCCATATATGGGATCACCAAGCCGGGAATGAAAATATCGAAAAAGCAGAAAGAGCTAACATCGGAATCACTTTCAGTGAGATGACACTAGCAGAATCAGCGACCGTCGTCTTGTTCAGTGACAAGGACCACGGCCGTTCCATCAGCTTCCTTCCTTCCTGCCATGTTTCCATCATTCCAAAAAGCACCATCGTTCCGCGAATGACCCAGGCTGCTGCGGCCATCCGCTCAAAAGTTACCCGGGGCGAAGTCGTTCCTTCCTGCATCAATTTCATAACAGGGCCGAGCAATTCGGCTGATATCGAAATGGACCTTGTCGTCGGCGTCCATGGACCCATCAAAGCCGTCTATATAATCGTCGAAGACAAGTAGAAATAAGAAAAAGAAAATGGAGAGGACCTATATTAGGCCTCTCCATTTATAACTTACTATATTAATCGTAAATGATCCGGTCAACCGCTTCGCGATCGAGGCGTTTAATCACTTCGACAATGAGCTTAACTGCATTCTCATAATCATCCCTGTGAAGCATTGCTGCGTGTGAATGAATGTAGCGTGTGGCAATCGTGATCGCCAGGGCGGGAACACCATTTGCCGTTAAATGGATGGAGCCGGCATCCGTCCCGCCGCCAGGAATCGATTCATATTGATAAGGAATATTCATTTCATCGGCCGTGTCGGTGACGAAATCGCGTAATCCCTTATGTGCCACCATCGATGAATCATAGATGACGATTTGCGGGCCTTCCCCCATCTTGCTCATCGCTTCTTTTTCGGAAACCCCCGGTGTATCACCAGCAATGCCGACATCGACGGCAAAACCGATATCCGGCTGAATTTTGTATGTGGATGTTTTGGAGCCACGCAGGCCGACCTCTTCTTGCACTGCGCCAATTCCATAAACTACGTTAGGATGGTCGCTGTCTTTCAGCTGTTTAAGCACATCAATGGCGATTGCACAGCCAATTCGATTGTCCCAGGCTTTGGCGAGCAGCATCTTTTCATTATTCATAACCGTGAATTCAAAATATGGCACAACCATATCCCCTGGCTTGACGCCCCATTCCTTAACCTCTTCTTTGCTTGATGCACCAATATCAATGAACATATCCTTAATATCAATCGGCTTCTTCCGCGCTTCCGCTGACAGGATATGTGGCGGCTTGGAACCGATAATGCCCGTTATATCTCCTTTACCCGTAACGATCGTCACGCGCTGGGCCAGCATTACCTGTGACCACCAGCCCCCTACCGGCTGAAAACGCAAAAATCCCTTATCATCAATTTGGGTGATCATGAAACCGACTTCGTCCATATGCCCGGTAACGACGATTTTTGGTCCGTTTTCATCTCCCGTTTTCTTGGCGATCAAACTTCCCAGGCCATCTGTCGATATTTCATCCGCAAATGGTGTTATGTATTCGGTCATCACTTTTCTTACTTCACTTTCATTTCCTGCAATGCCTTTAGCATCCGTCAAGGCAGCAAGCATCTTTAACGTTTCATCCAATTGAGCCATTCCCTTACCTCCTTATAACTTACATTACAAGAATAATTATACAGACAATCGATTTCATAAACAATCAGTAGCCTTGCTTTTGCCTTTCGTAATTCACTTCATTTTTGCTTACATATGCTTTTTCCACATCCGCTGCCGAAAATCCGAGAAACTCCCCTAAATGTAAATACGCAGTAAAAACCTTTTGGTAAGATGACTCTGTCAACTGTGTGCGAAATTCACTGATATAGCCGTAAATGGCAGTAAATTGAACCGTCAAATCCTCCTGATGCATCTTTATGGCAGATGGAACTTCCGGTACAAAACCCCGTTCGATCCCGAGTGACAAAATGAAATGAATGCCATCCACATATTCAGCCAAAATAGTTTCTTTATCAGAAGGTCCTTTAAGACTCCAGAATTTAAAACATCTTGTTTCATTGGCAAGCTCTCCAAGCTCCACTAAAAGAGCAAGTATCTTCCGTTCCACCAAGTCTTCCGCACCCAAATCATGCTTGGATTGTATATGCTCATCCAAAGCCGCCTGCATTTCCATTAATTTACTTATGTTCATTTTCATCACTTCTTTCCTTCGTCTTCCTCTAAATTATATCAAATAAATGAAACTTATTAAAAACCCATACGTAAATGAAAGGGAATCACTCTGTTTAAGGAGGTAGCTCCATGGTATTGATCATGCGGTTCATTCTTTTGGCTCTCATCATTTTCTTAATCTATACAGTCATTAAATACCTATTTAATCCGAAAAGAAAATTAGAGCTGGCCCATGAACAGAAAAAATTCTTTTTGCTCGACGATACAGCCAATATACGAAAGAATTTTTTATTGACGTACAACGGGGTGATGTTTGAAGGGGAAAAGTATTTAGGGACGACGGAACGCTCCTTCGAGGTCATCTCCATCTTCATTTGGCCTAAAAAAGTGGCAGGCCTGAAAGGCTTGAAGCGAAATGATTTCTTGAAAATCGAGGCAGCCATAAAAAAACAATACCCGGATGCCGTTATTGATTGGAAGAGCCCGGTCAAGGAGTTCTTACAAAATTGAAAAAAATCACGCATAATGAAGAGCCTTGAGGAAAACGGACTCAAGGCTCCATATTAATCATCTGAACGAAAAAATTCCTTCCAGGGGACGACCGTCTGCTTCTCTCTCAATAAATAGATCAATAAGGTTAAGGATAATAAAATGATGACGATCAGAGTGGGACTGAAATCTGCAATATAGTGGCCAAAAACCGTGTATACGAATGCTACAGGGAGATTGGTCATGAATGATAGGTAAAAATAATTTTTCAGCCCTTTATTGGATTCCAATAAACAAAGCGACAGTAAATAAAAGTGTATGAATGGTATTAGCCTGAGTACTGCAATTTGCCGGCTGTTCAGCTTTCGGTTTCCAAACAGCTTATTCTTAAGCCGCAGCAGCCTATCCTTTGTTTTCGGAAATTTGCCTATCACGAAATAAAAGGCCATGCTGGACAGCGTCAAACCGATTACCGAATAGATCGTTCCAAAAGCTGCCCCGAATAATACTCCTCCAGACATGCAAACGACAATGACGGGAATGAATAAAAATTGCCTTAATAAATGAAAAGTGATAAAAATCAACGGTGCAAACACGCTTCCAGATTGAACGTAGCTCATCACAAGTGTCAGTTTATCATTCATGCTCTCCCTCCAGCTACTCTTTGCTGCTTCTACAAGCATATACACTATACTGGCTACATATTACAATTGAATGAATAACTTAATCAATAAGCCTATCTGAAGAATCATCAATATAGGCAGGCCCCACTTAAAAGCGGCATGCTTCGTCTTATGGCGGAATTGCTTCATCCCCAAAAAGGACCCCGTCCCTCCTCCTATGACTGCCCAAAACCAAAGTGTCTTTTCGCTGATCCGGTACTCCCCATTACGCGCTTTCCTTTTGTCGATTCCCATTAAGGCAAACCCGATGATGTTCGTGATGATCATATAAGCAGCAATGAACCATACTCCTTGCATTCCCATGCCTCCTTTAAATATGTAAAAAGCCACCCTCTTGAAAAGAGAGTGGCTGTATCAGTCAGACTTATTTGTCTAATTGTTGTTTAGCAGCAGTTGCTAATTGAGCAAAAGCTTGTTCGTCAGCAACAGCAAGATCAGCAAGCATTTTGCGGTTCACTTCGATACCAGCAAGCTTTAGGCCATGCATTAAACGGCTGTAAGAAAGACCGTTGATGCGTGCTGCAGCGTTGATACGAGTGATCCAAAGTTTGCGGAAATCACGTTTCTTTTGACGACGGTCACGGAAAGCATAGTTTCCTGACTTCATTACTTGTTGGTTAGCTACTTTGAAAAGAATATGTTTCGCGCCATAGTAACCTTTAGCTAATTTTATTACCTTTTTACGACGTTTGCGAGTAACAGTACCGCCTTTTACACGTGGCATGTTATTTCCCTCCTATTTAACTCGATAAATCGAACTTATTTAATGTTATCTAACATATGACGAATACGTTTGAAGTCACCTTTGCTTACAAGGCTAGCTTTGCGAAGCTTACGCTTTTGCTTAGTAGATTTGTTAGCAAATAAATGGCTTGTGTAAGCGTTAGAACGCTTAAGTTTGCCGGATCCAGTCTTTTTGAAACGTTTAGCAGATCCGCGGTGAGTTTTCATTTTAGGCATAAGGTATTCCTCCTCATTACAAATTACTTTACAATTACTTTTCGTTTTTCGGTGCTAAGATAATGAACATGCTGCGCCCGTCCATTTTTGGGTGTTGCTCGATTGTAGCCACTTCTTTACATGCTTCAGAAAAACGAACGAGTACACGTTGACCAATTTCCTTATGCGTAATGGCACGTCCTTTGAATCGGATAGAAGCTTTTACTTTATCGCCTTTTTCAAGGAATTTAATACCGTTGCGAAGCTTCGTATTGAAATCATGCTCTTCAATCGTCGGGCTCAAACGAACCTCTTTCAGACTGATGACTTTTTGATTTTTACGTGCTTCCTTGTCTTTCTTTTGCTGCTCGAAGCGGTGTTTTCCGTAGTCCATGATCCGGGCTACCGGAGGCTTTGCATTTGCAGCAACTAAAACTAGATCAAGATTTACACGAGCGGCAATTTCCAATGCTTCGAATTTCGTTTTAATTCCAAGTTGTTCTCCGTTTTGGTCAATAAGACGAACTTCACGGGCTCGGATGCCCTCGTTTACCATCGCGTCTTTACTAATAGTTAGCCACCTCCAAAGATATTGGCGAATACGAATATTTGAATAAATTCGGTCACGCTCACAACTCGCTTACAGGATATAATCATAATAAAAAAGTGTGGATGCATGCTGCACCCACACTGATAGACTCATTCAGAAAGATCCAAATAATCAAATCATGACCTGTTAACTGCATTGTTTGCGTCAACCAGGTGAGAAGCGGGTGCTTCTTCTTTTCATCAAACACGTATTCAATTCACTTTAGAAATATATCATAAACACTGATGACTTGTCAAATGCTAAATTTTATTCGTTTTTCACAACAAAATTAATATTATCAGACATTCAGTTATTTGACAATACGTTTTTTAAAGTAATTTGGACAAAAAATATTCATCATGATACTTTCCATCAAAAAACAGTGATTCCCGCTTTATTCCTTCCTTTTCGAACCCCATCTTTCGATATAAAGAAAGCGCAGGGGCGTTATTTGCAATCACGGACAATTCCAGGCGCCGTATTTCGTTTGTCCGCGCATGCTCCTCCATTTTCTGAAATAACTTCGTACCGATGCCTTTTCCTCGGTCCTGTTCATGGATGCCGATGACGATTTTGGCTGAATGCCTCGTTCGGCCCATTTGATTGCCCAATAAGATTAGGTAACCATTCAGCTCATTGCCGCTAGCAGCAACGAGGACAATGGAAGGGGGATTTTTTTCGATTTGCTCCAATTGCTTTTCCATTTGTTTCGCCGTAGCTTTTCTTTCCCCAGGGTTAAACAGCATATACCCGGAATCTTCTACATGATTGAACAGAGCAGCCAAGTTACCCGCGTCTTTCCTTGAAGCCTTCCTAATCTCCATTTATCCCACTCCCCCTTTGGATACAGTCCATACTGGCCGAAGCCATCACATGTTAAGAGTCTTCTTTCGCCTTTTTCTTTTTCTCAATGGCATCCCAAGAAAATAGCGCTATCCAAAAAAACAGGACCGGGACGATGGCATATTGCCGATAATCATCCAATAACAATAAGATGATAATGACAAGGAATGTCGGTCCGAATAGATAAGTAAATTTCTTTTTCATGCTGCCCCTCCTTTTCATTGCTGTACATATTTTCACATGATGGTTTCATTTTATCATGCCATGATTAAAAAGAGGGACACAACTATATGTGCCCCTCTTTTTGCTATTAACGGCTCACTTCCGCCTTAATCGCTGAAACGAAATCTTCAAATGCTATCGTTTCGGATTTTTGTTCACCGTATTTACGTACATTCACGCTGCCTTCTTTGGCTTCATTGTCTCCAACGACCAGCATATACGGGATTTTTTGCATTTGCGCTTCACGGATTTTGTAACCGATTTTCTCGTCACGTGTATCCAGGTCGACACGAATGCCTTGCGCTTTAAGTTTTTCCTGTACTTCTTTCGCATAATCCAAGTGCACTTCAGGTGAGACCGGGATCACTTGTGCTTGGATAGGTGCAAGCCAAGTCGGGAATGCCCCCTTGTATTCTTCGATCAAGTAGGCTACAAAACGTTCCATTGTGGAAACGACGCCGCGATGGATAACAACCGGACGGTGCTGCTTGCCGTCCTCACCGACGTAATTAAGGTCAAAGCGTTCAGGAAGCAAGAAATCAAGCTGAACAGTGGAAAGCGTTTCATCCTTCCCTAAGGCCGTACGCACCTGGACATCAAGCTTAGGACCGTAGAATGCCGCTTCACCTTCCGCTTCAAAGTAATCCAGGCCAAGCTCATCCATGGCGCCTTTTAACATGCTTTGCGCTTTTTCCCACATGTCATCATCATCGAAGTATTTTTCTGTATCCTGAGGATCGCGATAAGACAGACGGAATGAATAATCCTTGATATCGAAATCTTTATATACTTCCAGAACTAGGTTCACAACACGCTTGAACTCTTCTTTGATTTGGTCGGGACGGACGAAAATGTGTGCATCATTCAATGTCATCCCACGTACACGCTGAAGGCCTGAAAGGGCACCTGACATTTCATAGCGGTGCATCAAGCCTAGCTCGGCAATCCGGATTGGCAGTTCGCGGTAGCTGTGGATGCTGTTTTTATAGACCATCATGTGATGCGGACAGTTCATCGGACGCAGGACAAGCTGTTCGTTTTCCATCTCCATGACCGGGAACATGCCGTCCTGGTAATGATCCCAGTGTCCGGATGTTTTATAAAGGTCCACGCTTCCCATTACAGGTGTGTAGACATGGTCATAACCTAAACGTTCTTCCTTGTCCACGATATATCTTTCGATTGTCCGACGGATGGTCGCGCCTTTTGGCAACCACATCGGCAACCCTTGCCCCACTTTTTGTGAGCTCATGAACAAGTTCAATTCTTTCCCGATTTTACGATGGTCACGTTCCTTGGCTTCTTCAAGGAAACGCAGGTGTTCGGCCAAATCTTCTTTTTTATAGAAAGCCGTACCGTAAATGCGTTGAAGCATTTTGTTTTTGCTATCGCCTCTCCAGTATGCTCCAGCGATGCTCAATAGCTTGAACTCTTTGATTTTCCCAGTTGATGGAACATGAATTCCACGACAAAGGTCAAAAAATTCACCCTGCTCATAAAGTGTTACCTGCTGATCGGCAGGAATCGCATCGATCAATTCCAATTTATACTCGTCGCCGATTTCTTTAAAACGGGAAATCGCTTCATCACGACTCACTTCGATGCGGGAAATTTCCAAGTTTTCGTTGACGATTTTCTTCATTTCTTTTTCAATCAATGGAAGGTCTTCGGGAGTCAATGATTCCTCCAGATCCATATCATAGTAAAAGCCGCCCTCAATGACTGGACCTACGCCGAATTTAGCATTTTTGTACAAACGTTTGATCGCTTGTGCCATCAAATGCGCTGTACTGTGACGCAATACTTCAAGAGCATCCGCTGCGTCCTGTGTGACGATTTCGATTGTACCATCTTGTTCAATCGGACGTTTTAAATCATATAATTCACCATTGAATTTTCCGGCAATGGATTTTTTCCTTAAACCAGGACTGATGGATGCAGCGATGTCTTCAGTTGTTGTGCCTTTAGCAAACTCCTTGACCGCTCCGTCAGGAAAAGATATTTTCAGTAGTTCTGACATTCAGTTTCACTCCTTCTTATTTGTTCGAACAAATTACAGGTTTTTGATTCCATTACAACACAAAAAAGCCCGCCCCTGTATAAAACAGGGACGAGCTTAGTAATAGATATCATTAACCCGCGGTTCCACCCTCGTTCCAGCTTGCTTTTCACGGCAAAATGGCACTTGTAACTTGGTAACGGCAGCTTCCCGTCAGCTCATATTCGCAGTATGCCTGCTTTCCGAGCCGAAGTTTAAAGGTGGTAAGTGTTCCATGCGAATAGGAAGCTTACAGCCTGTTGGCTTCCCTCTCTGATAATCGGCGACTAGAATACCCTTGTCCTCATCATAACTTTTAGTTTTTTAATAGTATGTAGGAAATTATAATTTGTTATACGGTGAAAATCAAGGTTAATTTTCTTTTTTCCACGAAAGTTCATTCAACTGCATAGAAAATGACGAAAGTGGCAAGATGGTCGCCCGTTCTTCGAAAATCCTTGAAATGGTCTGGATGAGCCCCTCTTCCTTGTCATCGGTATATATGCACAAGTTTTCAGGAGCGATCGATAAAAGCGGGGCAAGTATCACCGTATCGAGAAAAAGTGAGCTTCTGGCAAGAAGCCTCCTGTCGATCATACTATTGATTTTTGGACGGTCGAGTTTGCTGAATTTCTGATCATAGAAGTGAAAACCGTCCCGGTTGACCAGGTGAAGCTTTCTTAATTTCGACTCCTGCCCTTGAAGGCAATCACGGAGCGTAGCAATGAAATTTTGATAGTCCTGTTCCAGCTTATATTCATCAATTGCCTTGACGACATACTTTTCCAAAGTGTGCTGAAACGATTTTAAACGGAAGGTCGTAAAAGAATCGAATGAAAAAGATACCTTTCCAGCCAAGATGCTTTGAAGTCCTTCCTCAATCAATCGTTTCTCCGTACTGAATGCTCCATCTTTATTCCTGGCTCTTTCCGCTTCGATGATGGATGATGCAATTTCAATGATGGCTTCAATTTCTTCCCGTTCCCTATAAAAAAATTTACCGACTATAATTTGCTCCAGAACAGGAAGCGTCTTTTCTTCCAATAAAAAAGAATGGAATGCATCACGAAGCAGGATTAGCCATTCATCACCTGAAGATTCCGTCATATCCACATGCATGCCTTGTTGCGGAATAAATCGAATATATGCTTGAAATTCTGCCCCCAGTGGATGGACAGAAACGAAATTCAGTAATTTCAATGCCTCTGAATCGTTTTGAAACAAAATTTGCACTACGACATCCCCCCTTCCCCCTTGCTTCTTTTTTCATGTATATGGGGATGGGGACGTGTTTAGAAGTAGGATGGGCCTTGTAAGAAGAAAAAAGTGACCTCCATTAAGAGACCACTTTTCTTCATCTTCTCCGATTCACGCCATCAAGCTTGACCGGCTCAGCTAAATATTGAATTCTTTCCAGTACCCTGGCCGCCTTCACTTCTTCTTTCTCACCGCGCTGTGAAAAGGTCAGGTGGTTCTCCAGGCCATTCAAGTCAAAATTCGAAGTGAAAAATGTCGGCAGGTTTTCCAGCATCCTAAATTGCAAAATCGGACCAAAAACCTCATCGCGTCCCCAGCTCGTCATGGATTCCGCCCCAATATCATCAAGCATGAGGATAGGTGCCGTTTTCACCATTTCAATTTTTTCATTGACCGTATTATCACCTATCGAACCCTTAAGTTCCCTCAAATAGTCAGGTACATAAACTATAAGGGAGGAAATTTGCCTTTTTGCAAGTTCATTGGCGATCGCACCTAATAAGTACGTTTTCCCAACACCGAATTTCCCGTATATATACAAGCCTTTTTGTCTTTTACCCGGCTCATATTCCATAATGAACGACATCGCTTTACTTAGGACAGACAAGCGTTTATTTTCATTATCCGTTTGGGTAAAATCTTCGATGCTCGCCTTTAAAATATCCTTCGGTACATACAGGCTGCGGATCAGTTTTTCCCGTTTCCGCTTTTCATCCTCTGCCAATTTCCTCGGGCAGACTTCATAATGCAGGTTCAGGGCTTTTCCTTGCACCACCAATTTGGGATAATACCCTTGCATCATATTGATGCAGCCATCCAAGCTCGGGCATTTATCACACTTATTGCTCTGTGAAGTGAACTCATAAAGCTTCCCCAAGTTTTTATCAATCATTTCCTTCGTGACCGTCGAGCTGTTGGCATTCATGAATAACCGCACTTGTTCGTTTTCAAAAATCTCCTGTTTCAGCTTTTCATAACGCTGTTGAAATTGATTTGTATTGGCCAATTTATTAAGGGACCTATTAATCTTTTCCATCGTTCATTTCACCTCCCGCTTTCCACAGCTTCCATTTCTCCAGAAGTTCGCGTTTTTGGGCATCCAATTCAGGCTGATCTGCATTCTGCTCCTGCTGTGCTTCTTCTTTTTTCTCAAGCCATTCAGGAACCACTTCTTCCCGTATCGCCTTTTTCCGGCTGCCCTTCGCAACATTCCTGCTTCCTTGAGCCCAGTCCTGATATTTCCTATGTTCATTTTTGGCCAGTTCCATCGCCTCGACGACTGTTGAGACCTTTAGCCGTGCCCAATGGCCTGCCAGCTTTTCCACATAACCCTTCGTGAACTTCATATCCGTTTTGAGCATGACATATTCAATCAAGACATTGACGACACCCGGATTCAGCTTTTGATTGATCATCACGCCCTCAACCACTTTCAAATCACCGCTTGACGGCTCTGCACCGCCAGACAATTGCATCAGCCGCTCCCTCGGGGAGATCGTCTCCAAATGACGAATTAACTCTTGTTCCTTGGTTTTCGGTTCTTCTTTTTGTGTCCGTTCACGAATTGGCTGCACCCGATTGACAAGGGAAGGCATATCGGCCTGCCGTTCGATCTGGTACCAGTCCCTTGCAGCCTTTCTAAGCAATTCCTCATCAATCTCATCATCCAATGAAACGGCATCCATTACTAGTTTTTGCATTTCCAGCGGATCGATGCCATATAAAAAAGCGAGTTTGGCAATCGTACTTTTTATTTTCGGAGTGAAAGCCTTTTTCGGCACGATCGAGGATTTCATTCCGGCAAATAAAAGGTCAAAATCGAATAAGTCATCGAACCCAGATGGCTCGACGCCTTCCGCCCGATCGATGTATTGCTGTTCAGGCACCGGTTTCCATTCGTTTTTCGCTTCATCCGTTACATATAAAGAGTCCAAATGATCTGATGAGAATACTTCCGCAAAAGATTTGGTCACACCTTCATATTGATCGGTTAAGATATGGTCATCACAAAAGAATCTCTTTAACCGGTTGAATTGAGCTTTACCGATTTTTTTGTATAAGTAAATATTCAGCATTCCATCCGTGAAAAACTGCTGGGGGGAAAGCGGCGGGTTTAACTCATAAATGAATTCCTTCGTTTCATTTTTCGATTTCTTATATACATTCACCAGGCCGATTCCTTCAAGTAAAAGGCGTGCTTCGTAAATATCGCCTAACTTAAGGCCGATGGTATTCATTAATTGATAATGCGAGGAGGTTTCCGACCATAGCCTGTTTTCCTCCAACTCACTCCATAACGTCATATATAGGCTAATGCAGATAGGTCCAATAAGAGGTTGATATAGTCGGGTAAGTATTTTCCGATCATAGTCATGAAGCAGCCCCGCAGATGAGACCAGATATGAATCAGCTGGGAGCAATTCTTGCCAATGCATTGACATCTCCATTCAAACCTTTCAAAAGATGTAGTGAAAAAAGAGCCAAAGTGAATCTTCAGCTCTACTTTCTTTCTTTATTTATTAAATCTTTCAGTTCATCAATAAAGACATTAATATCTTTAAATTGTCGATAGACGGATGCGAACCTTACATAGGCAACTTCATCGACTTCTGCCAGCTTGTCCATTACCATTTCGCCGACACTGTCGCTTTTCACTTCCGATATGCCCTGGTTGCGTAGTTCTTTTTCTACATAACTGGTAATTTGCTCAAGTTCTTTCAAGGGAACCGGACGTTTTTCGCAAGCCCTGATTAAGCCACGCAGGATTTTATCACGACTGAACTCTTCACGTGTCCCGCCCTTTTTCACTACAATAAGCGGTGTTTCCTCCACCTTTTCAAATGTCGTGAATCGAAAACCACATGCCTCACATTCACGGCGTCGTCGAATCGATTTACTTTCATCGACTGGCCTGGAATCGAGCACTCTTGTTCCGTTATATTGACATGATGGGCATTTCATCATTATCAGCTCCGTATTTTATGTAGGACTCCCCTATCTAAATGTTCCCCAAGGAATTACTTCTCTATCTTAATCTTATATTAAAAGGAACGGACAGTACAAGTAAAAAGTGTAACTTCCGGCAGCAGGCACTTTTTGTTCTGCCGTTGAAGCACCGTTGCCAAGTGCATTGTGCTACAAGGCAATCCTCTCCAATAAAGTGAAGCAGACTGCCGATTCATTGCATTAAAAAAGAGATGCACCCATGGCATCTCTGTGTATACATTTTTTTATAGGGCACTTATATTGGCTTTTTTCATTTGTACAGGACCTAATCCACGTGGTAATTCTATGTTTTCACGTGTTTGCGCATTCAAAGCTTCTGCAATATAATCTGCCGCAATATTCGGATCCAAGTTACCGCATGTATAGACATCAATGCTCGCATAGCCGTGTTCTGGAAAACTGTGAATCGTTAAGTGTGATTCAGAAATGATGACAACCCCGCTGACTCCTTGTGGAGCAAATTTGTGAAAGGCAACTTCTCGTACCTCTGCACCTGATTTCAAAGCAGCGTCAACAAAAATCTTTTCAATTAAATCGATATTGTTCAGTTTTTCAAAGTCACAACCCCAAAGTTCAGAAATTACATGTCTACCCATTGTTTCCATAGTGTAAGCTGTTTCCATATTAAGCTTCCCCCTTACCATGATTTAAAAATAAGTTCTGATAACTACCACGGGGGAAAGTTAGTCCAAAGAGGTCCTAACCCTTTAAGTAGCCATCATGCAAACCGTTTTGAAGAAGTTCACGATTCATAGTATATATGGTTTGAATTTTTTTTGCAACTCCAAATTGTATTTTTGGAAAGATAAACTTTATATGTAATGGGGATATAGCAAAGGTTCCAATGTGGAGCAAATTCCGTCATCGGTTTATTCAGTGCCATAAAGCAGAGGGGAATTCATGGATCACTGCATGAAAAATAGCCCGCTAAAAAATTTTAGCAGGCTCTGACTTTAGACAAACTCAATAATGTCTAAAGTTTTTAGTAGTTATTTTATACTAGGCCGTTGATTGGAACGTAGGGCACTCGCTTTCCGCGGGCGGTCCGGGAGCCTCCTCGGCACCATTGCGCCTGTCGGGTCTCCCTTGGACGCACTTTCCCCGCAGGAGTCTCGAACACCCGCTCCAATCAACTTTGTTTTAACAGTAAGATAGAACTCCTTTTACCTCCAGTCTATTTAAGGAAGAAACAAAGGGGATTAAGGGCAGTTCAACTGATACTGAGTTTAGCTACTATTATGTGAATGATGAACGAACAAAATAAGTTTGCCTATTCGTTTCATGCGGCATCATCCGCAATGAATTTGTGTTAGGGACGATAGTAACACCCGAAATAAGCATGATAATCATATCTTAGAGCTTCTGGTTAATAACTGCTTCAAATCCAATAAAAAATCAAAAATAGCCCGCTAAAAAATTTTAGCAGGCTCGGGTTTTCATTTTAATTTACTGATAATTCGACTTCGGACATTTTTTTCAACTCGGAGCCAACCAATTTTACAAGGTCCACTACACGGTTGGAGTAACCCCACTCATTATCATACCAAGCAAGGACCTTCACTTTCCTGTCCCCGATCATCATCGTCGTCAATCCATCGATGATTGCAGAGTGTGGATTCGTTTTGAAATCACTGGAAACTAAAGGTTCCATCGTGAATTCCATGATTCCTTTGAGTTCATTTTCTGAAGCATCGATGAAGGCTTGGTTCACTTCTTCAATCGTGACATCACGGTTTAAATCCACAACAAGATCGACTAAAGATACGTTTGGTGTCGGTACGCGTATCGCCATTCCATGAAGCTTGCCTTTTAATTGCGGCAACACTAGTGAGATGGCTTTTGCAGCTCCTGTAGTCGTAGGAATCATGCTTTCCGCAGCGGCACGGGCACGTCTCAAGTCTTTGTGCGGGTTATCGATATTATTTTGATCATTTGTATAAGAATGTATCGTTGTCATTAAACCATTGTTTATGCCGAATTTTTCATCAAGCACTTTTGCAACAGGTCCAAGGCAGTTCGTTGTACAAGATGCATTGGATATGACGAAATGCTTGTCAATTTCCAGCACCTCCTGATTCACTCCCATTACAATGGTAACGTCTTCATTTTTACCCGGGGCTGATAATATTACTCTTTTTGCTCCTGCGTCTAAATGAAGAGCCGCTTTAGAACGATCATTGAATTTGCCAGTGGCTTCAATTACAATATCTATGTTCATCTCTTTCCAAGGCAATAGCTTTGGATCGCGGTTATTTATTAGTTTTACTCGGCGGCCATTCACTACTAATGAATCATCTTCAGCTATAATGATACCGTCGAATTTACCATGTATCGTATCATATTTTAGTAAGTGTGCTAAAGTTTCAGCTGGATAGCTTGCATTTATGGCAACAATGTCCAAACTCTCGTCTAATATGGCTTTTCGGAAAACCATTCTTCCAATTCTCCCAAATCCGTTAATCGCTATTCTTGAATTCATTGTTCGGACCCTCCAGAAATATTAGTGTTATACTTATTACCTTTCGCATGTAATTAGTATAACATAATTCAGAGGAATTGTGCTAATAAAAATGCGGATTGTTCTTATTTTTTCAACATAAAAAGAAGAAACCAGGCGGTTTCTTCTTTTTATCATCATTATATGACATACCATTCGCTAAGTATGCTCTTCACTTGCCGCTTCGTTTCATTAATGTCACCATTATTATCGATGACGGCATCCGCTAAGGCCTTTTTATCGGCCAAGGGCATTTGTGAATTGATCCTGGCAACTGCCTCCGTCTCCGAAAGACCATTCCTGTTCATTAATCGCTTCAATTGAACTTGCTCATCCACATAGATCAAAAGCGTCTTATCCACCATGAATGTCAGCTTGCTTTCGAATAGGAGCGGAATATCCATGAACACCGTTTCTTCTCCTGATGATAGTGCTGCTTCCGTTTTCACCCGCATCCAATTCCTGACGGCAGGATGCACGATGCCATTCAACAGCAATCTCTTTTCTTGATCATTAAATATGATCGACCCAAGCTTTACGCGATCTATATTCCCATCCGTCAATAAGATATCTTCTCCAAATGCTTTCACAACTTGGTGATAGGCTTCTTCACCTGGCTCAACGACAGCACGGGAAGCCAGATCTGCATCGACAATCGTGAATCCGAGTTCCTGTAAATAGAGGCTGACGGTGCTTTTCCCACTGGCAATGCCTCCGGTGATTCCGATGATTTGTCCCATAAGCTCCCCCCCTTTTATCCTTATCATAACTTGAATAAACCGATGATAATCAATAATACACCTGGGAGAAAGGTCAAATGCTGGACAACTTTATTATTTGAAAGCAATTTTCCGCTTTGAATTCCGCTCCAAATGAAAATCGAACTCATAACAGCGATGCACCCTGCGAGGATGATCGGTGAAATCCCGATCATAGCCGCTCCAACCCCGGCCCCGAACGCATCCAGCGAAAGTGCAAACCCCAGAACAAGCGCTTCAACACCTGTAATCGTACCTGATTTATCAAAATCGGCATTCAATGGTTTTTGTAAAATATTAATGACTACCCCAAGTGATTTAATTTCAAAGTTAAAGATGATCTTTTCATGATATCTATCATCATTCAAATCTTTTTCAGGCTTAAAATACTGGTACACCATCCAGGCACCAAGCAAAATGAGGATGATGCCGCCTGTTTTTTCAGCCGCCCCGATAGATATGAGCTGACTGATGAATTGTCCGATGACCATCGCTATACCTAAACTCAATGCAGAACAAAATGAGATGACCGCTATTGACCTTAAGGGGATTTTCATCTTCCGCATACCGAATGTCAAACCGACGCCAAATCCGTCAATACTAACTGCAAAAGCGAGAAAAATAATTTGTAGCCACATCGGAATATTACTCCTTCCCTACTCGTTGCTACCCTAGTATATGGAAGGAGCCCATCCGATGTGTTTGAAAAAACATGACCTATTTTAGCGGCTGGCATGACGGGCAAATATGTGTGCCGCGTCCTGCAACAACCATTTTTTCAAGTGGCGTGCCGCATGTTTTGCAGTTCTCGCCTTTTCGTCCATAAACATTCAGTTCCAACTGAAACATGCCGATTTGCCCTTGGGAATTAATGTATGAACGAATCGTGCTTCCTCCTTTTTCCACAGCTTCACCTAACGTCGCTATGATTTCAGCATGCAACGTTTCGATTTCCTGCAACGAGAGTGAAGATGCCATTCTCTCCGGATGGATACCGGAACGGAATAACGACTCGTCCACATATATATTCCCAATCCCGACGACAACGGTTTGATCAAGGAGGACGGGCTTGATTTTCCTGTTGGTTCTTGCCAACTTCGCACGAAGACCCTCGACAGTAAAATCTTCAGACAACGGTTCAGGCCCTAAGTGCAACAGGGGCAACTGTTCAAATTCTTCCCCTTTGGCAAATAGATGCATCGTTCCGAATTTCCGGACATCCCTGTACCGAAGTTCACTGCCATCCGTGAAAGTGAAGATCACATGGGTATGCTTATCATACGGCTCTTCTTTTGGATGTACGCCGTATTTCCCTTCCATCCTTAAATGCGAAACCAACGAATAATCATCCAAGGTGAAAATGAGGAACTTGCCCCGACGGCCTATTGCAGAAATCGTCTGCCCCCTTAAGGCATCCTGAAACTGTTCGACGGGCTCAGGCGCTTTAATGATCTTTGGCCAGAAAACGGACACTTCCTTGATCTCTTTTCCGAGTACGAGTTGCTCTAACGTTCTTCTGACTGTTTCCACTTCTGGAAGTTCTGGCATTGCAATCACCTATCTTTTATTATTTGGCATCAAACCATGTTGGCCCGAAAGCATAATCCACTTTAAGGGGCACGTTCAATTCAATGGCATTTTCCATTTCCTCCGGAACGATCACTTTAAGGATTTCGAGTTCCTCAGGAGGGGTTTCAAAAATCAATTCATCATGAACCTGTAGAAGCATTCTCGTTTTGAGCCCTTCCCTTTTCAGGCGTTTATTCATGTTGATCATGGCAAGCTTGATGATATCAGCGGCACTGCCTTGAATCGGCGTGTTCATCGCTGTACGTTCGGCAAAACTCCTGATGTTGAAATTCCTGCTTGTTATCTCAGGTATATACCGCCTTCTTTGCATCAGAGTCGTGCTAAATCCTTTTTGACGGGCCTCATGTATGCTTTCTTCCATATATTCCTGAACGCCCGGAAAGCTTCGTAAATACTTCTCGATGAACTCTCCAGCTTCTTTTCTCGTGATTCCAAGGCTTTGCGATAGTCCGTAATCACTTATACCATAAACGATTCCGAAGTTGACCGCTTTGGCATGGCGCCTCATGTTCGAGGTGACTTGATCTGCCGATACATGGAATACGTCCATGGCTGTCCTTGTATGGATGTCCATCCCGGCCTGGAATGCTTCCACCAATCCGCTGTCATTGGCGATATGAGCCAGGACACGTAATTCGATCTGAGAGTAGTCGGCAGCAAAAATGATCCAATCCTTTTCGGAAGGAATGAAGGCCTGCCTGATTTTCCTTCCTTCTTCCAGTCTGATCGGGATATTCTGGAGATTGGGATCTGTAGAACTTAACCGGCCGGTCTGGGTCAACGCTTGGTTGAACCGGGTGTGCACCTTGTCCGTTTTGCCATTGACCACTTTAAGCAATCCTTCAATGTAAGTGGATTGCAGCTTACCAAGCTGGCGATACAGCAGTATCTCCTTAACGATATCATGCTTGCTCTCCAGTTTTTCCAGCACATCGGCCGAAGTCGAATAACCTGTTTTGGTTTTCTTCATGACCGGAAGCTCCAACTTTTCAAACAGGATGGCCCCAAGCTGTTTAGGTGAATTGATATTGAACGCCTCTCCAGCCAATTCGAAAATTCGCGCTTCGATATTTCTTAAGCGAATGGCTAATTCCTGTCCCATGTTTTTCAGTCGGCCTATGTCCACCTTGATTCCCTGCCATTCCATATTTGCCAGGATGATTGACAATGGCAGCTCCAGTTCCGTAAATAGGTGATACTGCTCGAACTCTTGCAGCTTATCTATCATCGGTTCTTTCAGAGAAAAGATCGCCTTCGATTTTCTGGCGATATGCTCCCTCAATTCCGCTTCCTCAGGTATTTTGCGTTTTGCACCTTTTCCATAAAAAACATCATCTGTTTCAAGCCGGATAGTACCTTGGGTTTTCGTGATTTCTGCGACTTCGTCCACTGACTCTGCCGGATCAAGGATATAGGATGCCAAAAACACATCAAAATCGATGCCTTTTATTTCGACTCCCCGATGACGCAGTGCCACGACCGTACGCTTCGCATCGAAAACCGTTTTCTTTTTTGTTTCATCCTCTGCCCAGGATTTAAATGCAATGGAACTCAGAGCATCCTCTCCATTGAAGTAAAAATGACCTTGTTCATTACTGATGGCGATCCCTATTATGTCGGCTCGATGATAATTATCTTCTAAAATTTCAACATACAAGGCACTTTCATCTGCAAACATCCCTTCTGTCATTTCAGCAGTGTGCACCTCTATCTTCTCCTGTTCAAGCGGTGCGCTTTCCGTTACATCCAATTTATCGAGCAAAGTCGAAAAGCCAAGCTCCTTATAGAATGAGATGACTCGATCCTGATCCATGCCAGAGTACTCGGTCTCGTTAACGGAAACTTCAAGCGGCGCTTCCCTCGTTATCGTAGCCAGCTCCTTGCTTAATAAGGCCAGGTCTTTATGCTCTTCAATTTTCTCTTTCAATTTTTGTCCGCTTACCTCATCGATCGACTGCAGAAGGTTTTCAACCGTTTCAAATTGATGCAATAATTTAAGGGCAGTCTTTTCACCAACACCCGGAATACCGGGGATATTGTCGGAGGCATCACCCATCAGCCCTTTTAAATCAATGATTTGCAAAGGGGATAGACCGTATTTTTCATGTATATGCTTTGGAGTGTATTCCTCAATTTCAGTAATCCCCTTTTTCGTGATGGAAACTGTCGTACTAGGGGAGGATAATTGTGTTAAATCCTTATCTCCGGAAATGACCTTCACTTCAAAACCATCTTTTTCCGCTTGTAAAGACAGCGTACCGATAATATCATCGGCTTCGTAGTTCTCCAGTTCATACCTTTTTATTTGAAAACAATCAAGCAGCTCCCGAATGAAAGGGAATTGCTCGGATAATTCTGGCGGCGTTTTTTGGCGCCCGCCCTTATATTCTTTAAAGGATGCATGCCTGAATGTCGTTTTACCCGCATCGAATGCAACAAGTATGTGCGTTGGCTTTTCTTCTTCAAGAATGCGGTTGAGCATCATGGTGAATCCGTACACGGAATTCGTATGGACCCCCTTATCATTATTCAAGAGCGGAAGCGCAAAAAACGCACGGTATGCAATGCTGTTTCCATCTATGAGAACTAGCTTTTTATCCAAATCCTTCTTCCTCCAGTCATACAGGTTTATGTAGTTATAGCTTCTATATAAAAACGCAAAAAGCCGTTCATTTTCCTTCTCTATTCTACCATGAGTAGAAGCGGAAAGAAAAATGACGGCATCAAGGTTATTTAGTATTTCCCATTAACAAGCTGGCATAAGGGGAATCAGAAGGCAGCACAATGACCGTTTGATCTCCAATCGTTTTCTTGTAGGATTCAAGGGTCCGGTATAGTTTATAGAATTCGGGGTCTTTGGAAAACGATTTATTATAGATTTTCGCTGCTTCCCCTTCTCCTTCAGCCCTGATCACTTCTGCATCAGCCTCTGCAGTGGAAAGCAGTTCTTTCACTTTCCGATCGGTATCCGCAATGATACGGTTTTTCTTCGCATCACCTTTGGACAGGTATTCTTGCGCTTTCGATTCCCGCTCGGAAATCATCCTCTTGAAGACGGATGCTTCGTTTTCGGCGGGCAGGTCAGTCCGCTTGATCCGGACATCGGTCAAGCTGATTCCATAACTGTCCTTTTGCAGTAAATCGTTGACTTTTTCGGTAATGCGGTCGTTTAAACTTCCCCTGGATGACTTCTCATCATTGATGATCTCATCATAATTCAGCTGACCGAGCTCTGAACGAACTGCCGAATAGATGAACTCTTCCATTTTCGTTTCGGCATTCTCCAGTGTCCTTGCATTTGTAATCAATTTCTTCGGATCTTCTATTCTCCAAACTGCATAGTTATCGATCAGCATCCGCTTTTTATCTTTCGTATTGATTTCCGCTTCGGAAACATCGGAAGTCATCTGATACTTCGGTAAGGTCATGATACTCTGAATGAATGGCACCTTCGCCTTCAATCCCGGGGTCTTATCGATCCTTACCACCTCACCGAATTGGCGGACGACCTTGTATTCGCCCTCTTTTACGATATAGACATTGGTGAAGATGATTAGCAGCAGCGCGATGAAAATAATCAGGAAAATGCCGATTCTCACATAGCCCCTCCAATGAAAATCCCCTTTTTTCAACTCAGAGAAATCTATTATTTTTCCACTCATTGTTTAGTGCCCCCTTCCCCTGTCGCTTTTTCTTCCGATGCATTCCCTTTTTTCGTTTCTTCCATGGCGGCATCATCTGGGGCAGGAGTTTTTTTCGTTTCCTCCTTTTCAAGCGAGCGCAGCGGCAAGTACTTCATTGTGTTTCCATCATCATTCATAATATAAATCTCTGCATTCGGCAATACTTCCTCAAGGGTCTCAATAATTAGACGGTCCTTCGTAATCCCCTTATTGCCTTTATACTCACTGAGTAATTTTTCAAAGACCGCAACATCTCCGCGGGCAGCTTCCGTACGGGCAGCTTTATCCCCATTGGCCTGTGAAATGATGGCATCTTTTTCCCCTTCCGCTTCATTCATACGCTTATTTTCATATTTATCCGCTTCGTTGATTTTCGTATTCGCCGTTTCCCGGGCATCCGTTACATTAGTAAATGCTTTCCGCACTTCTTCATTCGGTAACTCCACGTCCTGGAGTTTAACCGCAGATATGGAAATCCCGACATCGTATTTCCCCATTAGCTGTGACAATAAATCGCGTACATCCGCTTCGATTTGCGCTTTACCAGATGTAAGGGCATCATCGATTTTCGTGCTGCCGATTATGCTCCGTAATGCAGCTGAAGTCGTATCGTATAATATTTTTTCTGGATCTTCTGCATTATATAGATATTTTGGAGGGTCGGTGATTTTCCACTGAACGACTAGGTCGGCCAGCACAATATTTTCATCACCCGTAATCATTTTGGTCTCACTCGGGTAATCCTTCACCTCTCCATCCTCTTCCTTATATCCAAATTTAAGACTGAATGTTTCTTTGGATAATTTCTCGACCGATTGAACTGGCCAAGGCAGTTTAAAGTGAAGTCCTGGTTCCGTTATCGTCTCCTCCACTTTACCAAACGTCATTATGACAGCTTGATCGGATTCATCAACCGTGTACCAGGTCGATATCGCAACTACACCCAAAATTAAAATAAGAAAGACAAGTCCTGTAATTGTATATATCCTTTTTAAGCTGACGATATGTATCACCCCTTCTTTGAAGTTATATCTTATTTACGCAAGAAAGGGCCTAAAGTTTCATAAAAATCAAATATTTTCCTAGAAAAATAGGATAGAGGAATGGTTCCCGGGGAACATAGCCAAAATTAAAAGGCAGAGACCATGTCTCTGCCTAAGTTTTTTAAGGTTTGTACGATTTGAATGTTGATTGCAACATAGACGCCCTATGCACCTGCAGGGGCTCCTTGGACGGGTTATTCCTACAGGAGTTTTGTTTACCTGTTCCAATCATCTTTTGCTTAAAAATATTGGTTGAACTTCTGAAAAAATCAAACAGAGACTATGTCTCTGTCAATGTTTAACTCCTTGGATGAGGGGTTGTACAACCATTGTACCCCTGCATTATGAAGTCCGTTTTAAGGAATTGTAAAGGACATGTAAATAAGATGCCCGCTACATTTTCCCTTTTAAGCTTTTATTTAAAGTCACTGTAAAAGTCGTCCCGGTTCCAGGTGTGCTTTCCACGTTGATTTTACCTTTATGGACTTCTATTATATGTTTGACGATTGCCAGTCCTATGCCCGTTCCTCCTGAATCGCGGCTCCTCGCCTTATCGATCCGGTAGAACCGTTCAAAAATCCTTGGCAGTTCTTTTTCTTCGATGCCGATCCCGTTGTCTTGAACTGTAATATCGACGGTCTGTTCATTTTCAATGATGTCAACGGTGACCCTGCCGCCATTGGGTGTATAGGTCAGTGCGTTCGTAATCAAATTGATGAAGACCTGTTTGATCCTGTCAGATTCCCCTTCAATGAAAACTGGTTCCGGTGATGTTTTAATTTCAAGGGACACTTCTTTTTCCTTCAGCTTGCCTATAAGCATCTCTTGTATTTCGCCAAGCACTTTCGTAATATCCACGACCCCTGCGTTTAAAACGAATTCCTGTTGCTCCATTTTGGATAAATTCAGAAGCTCCTGAATGAGTTCTTGCAGCCGGTCACTTTCTTTCAAGATAATCGATAAAAAGTGCTTTAAGGTCTTTTCGTCTTTTAAGGCGCCATCTAACAATGTTTCAGAGAAGCCTTTAATGGAAGTGATCGGAGTCCTCAATTCATGGGACACATTGGCCACGAAATCCTTCCGCATCTGCTCGAGCCTTTTCAATTCGGTGATATCATGGAAAATGAGGAGGATCCCCTTCCATTCATCATGATTCCCGATTATTGGAGCGCCATAAATCTCAAAATGCTTACGTTCTATGGCAAGCGGTATCTTCACCTGCCGTTTTATCGTTTTTTCCGTTCGAAAGATCTCTTCGATGATGGCTATCACTTCCTGGTCTTTAATGACCGAATAATATTCCTGAAACAAAAACGTAGCGGCGTTCACACGGAAGCTTTTCTTGAATTCCCGGTTGATCAAGGTCGTATACCCTTTACTGTCTATCAGCAAGACCCCGCTACCGATATTCTCAACAAGAGTTTCCAAACGATCCTGATTCATTTCCCTCGCTATCTCTGTTTCCTGAAGATTCCTCGCCAATATGTTCAAGGAAGTTGTCAGCATTCCCGTTTCATCGGAATGCCTCCCGAATGTCCGGGTTCCGTAATTCCCTTTTGCCAGTTCAATGGCTGCCATCGTCGCCTCTTCGATCGGACGGGTATAATATGAAGTGATTTTACTCGCAAGCATCAGGATGATGATCAAGGCAACCCCTAAACAAATGATCAATATTTGCCACATTTGTTTATTCACTTGATGGATGGCCTCTATTTCATTGCTATGGACGACAAAGCCTTCGATCTCGCCGTCCTTTTCAACCGTCTTCCAATAATAATGGAGGTCCGATTCGCCTTCGACCACTTCATACCCTTCCCCATTCTTAAGCCCTTTTTCCAAAGTTATTTTGCGAAGGACATTGGCATGGCTTTTAAGTATTTCATTGGATGATGTCGAATCGTATAATATTTCCCCGCTCGTGGAAAGAATGGTTAAATTAGAATCTAAAAGGGGTGTCAGTTTTGCCGTCTTCCCTTTTTCCAAAAAGGACTCGATCCCGCCATGCTCCTTAATATATGTAGAAATGAAAAATGTTTCGTTCTGTATGCGCTCATTGAACGTTTTAATATAATAACTTTTGAACAAGTGCCCCAATAAAAAGCCCACGGCCATCAGGACGACCATCACCAATGTGATGAGGGTATATAAGAGCTTTTTACGGTAGGTCGTCATTCCTTTTTAGGCTCCTCAAGCTTATACCCCAAGCCCCTTATCGTTTTAATATAGAGTGGTTTTTTTGTATCTTTCTCTATTTTTTCACGAAGATGGCTAATATGGACATCGACGATCCGTGAATCCCCCGCGAAATCATAATTCCATACCGCACTGAGAAGTTGATCCCTAGTCAGCACTCTTCCTTTATTCTTCGCCAAATATAAAAGTAATTCAAATTCCTTTGGAGTCAATTCTAATTGCTGTTCATCAAAGAATGCTTCGTATCGTTCCGGGAACACTTTCAATTCCCCTAATTTCAGGAGACCCTCTTCCTGATCCTGATTTGACTCACTTCCGTTCGATTGCAACTGGGATCTTCTTAAAATGGCTTTAATCCGGGCCACTACCTCCCTGGGACTAAATGGCTTGGTCAAGTAATCATCCGCCCCCAGTTCCAGTCCCAGCACCTTGTCAAATTCATCGTCCTTAGCTGTCAGCATCAAGATCGGTATATTGATTTTTTGCTGGCGAAGCTGCTTACATACTTCAAGCCCGTCCATTTTAGGCAGCATCAAATCCAATACCACTAAATCGGGGCGTATATCCACGGCAGCCGCCAGCCCTTGTTCTCCATCCAAAGCTGTGATCACCGTATAGCCTGATTGTTCTAAATTGTACTGAAGTAAGGTAACTATTGATTGCTCATCATCCACTACGAGAATTTTCTTTGACATTAGATCCTCCTGAATTATGTATTACCCAAAAGACCAATTTCTTGGTCTACTCATCCAATTCCATTATAAAGAATATTATATGAAATTTACACATAAAAAAACGGAAATAAAGTTATCCCTATCTTCAGCAGGGAGATTACAAGTTCCAAGGTTTGTTTGAAGGGATTAAAAAACTGCCCGGAGTCGGAATAAGACCTTGGCCTTATCTTCCAATATCCGGGCAGTCCGATAATGATAATCTTATTGAAGGACTTGCATGACTGCTTTGACTGAATCAACTGATTTTGAAAGTGCCGCTTTTTCGCCTTCAGTCAAATCAAGTTCGATGATTTGTTCAATGCCGTTTGCACCAAGTACTGTCGGCACTCCAAGGTAGATGCCTTCAAATCCGTATTCACCTTCGAGATAAGCGATTGATGGAAGAACGCGACGTTGATCTTTAAGGATCGCTTCAGCCATTTCCACCAGGGATGCAGCCGGTGCATAATAGGCGCTTCCGTTTCCTAGAAGATTTACGATTTCCCCGCCGCCAGTGCGGGTACGAGCCACTATTGCTTCTAAACGATCTTGAGGAATCAATTTTTCCAAAGGAATTCCGCCTGCATAAGAGTAACGCACTAGAGGAACCATATCGTCTCCGTGTCCGCCAAGTACGAATCCAGTTACATCTTTAACGGATAAGTTTAATTCTTGAGCCACGAAAGTGCGGAAACGAGCTGTATCAAGAACACCTGATTGTCCGATAACGCGTTCTTTAGGGAAACCGGATTCTTTGTATACAGTATAAGTCATTGCATCTACAGGGTTAGTCAAAACGATGATTGTTGTATTAGGGGAATATTTAACGACCTCTTTTGTTACTGATTTCATAACTTTTTGGTTAGTTTGAACTAAGTCGTCACGGCTCATGCCGGGCTTACGGGCAATTCCGGCAGTGATGATCACCACGTCGGAATCAGCTGTTTCTGCATAGTCGGATGTACCGATGATGTTAGCATCGAAACCTAGAACAGGTCCTGCCTCCGCCATATCAAGGGCTTTACCTTTTGTAGGGTTTTCAGCTTGCGGAATATCAACTAAAACGATATCACCAAGCTCTTTTTGAGCTGCCAGGAATGCTGCTGTAGCACCAGTGAATCCAGCACCAACTACTGTGATTTTTTTACGTTTAGACATGTTATTTCCTCCTTAAAATATATAAATACTTTTGGAATACTTTTAACATCCTCTGAAAATATATATAAGCCTCCTGGAAAAGAAGCCCGTTCAGGCACTTTTCCAGAAAGCATATAATGAATTATTTAAGGTTTTTGATAAGCTCGTCAGCGAACTCAGAACATTTAACTTCCGTTGCACCATCCATTAGGCGGGCAAAGTCGTATGTAACAACTTTAGAAGCGATTGTTTGTTCCACTGATTTAGTGATGCTGTTTGCAGCTTCGTTCCAACCAAGGTGCTCAAGTAAAAGAACGCCTGAAAGAAGAACTGAAGATGGGTTAACTTTATCAAGACCAGCATATTTAGGAGCCGTTCCGTGAGTTGCTTCGAAGATGGCATGTCCAGTTTCGTAGTTGATGTTTGCTCCTGGAGCGATGCCGATTCCGCCAACTTGTGCAGCTAATGCATCAGAAATGTAATCTCCGTTCAAGTTCATTGTTGCAACAACATCAAACTCTTTAGGACGAGTCAGGATTTGTTGTAAGAAGATATCGGCAATGGAATCTTTAACGATGATTTTGCCTTCAGCTTCAGCAGCAGATTGTGCTTTGTTAGCAGCTTCAGTGCCTTCAGCATCTTTAATTTTGTCATATTGGTTCCATGTAAACACTTTATCGGCGAATTCTTGTTCAGCAACTTCATAACCCCAAGTTTTGAATGCACCTTCAGTGAATTTCATGATGTTACCTTTATGAACAAGCGTTAGTGACTTACGGCCTTCTTTGATCGCATAGTTAAGTGCAGCGCGAACAAGACGTTTTGTTCCTTCTTCGGAAATCGGTTTAATTCCGATACCTGAAGTTTCAGGGAAACGAATTTTTTGAACACCGAATTCATTTTGAAGGAATTCGATTAATTTCTTAGCTTCGTCAGAACCTTTTGCATATTCGATACCAGCATAGATGTCTTCAGTGTTTTCACGGAAGATGACCATGTCAGTGTCTTCTGGACGTTTAACTGGTGAAGGTACACCATCAAAGTAACGTACTGGACGAAGACATACGAATAAGTCCAATACTTGACGCAATGCAACGTTCAATGAGCGGATACCGCCACCGATTGGAGTTGTAAGAGGTCCTTTAATAGCGATTAGATATTCGTTAATGACATCAAGAGTTTCTTGTGGAAGCCATTCGCCCGTTTGGTCAAATGCTTTTTGTCCAGCTAAAACTTCTTTCCATTCGATTTTCTTTTCGCCATTGTAAGCTTTTTCAACTGCTGCGTCTAAAACGCGGGATGCTGCAGCCCAGATATCAGGACCGATTCCGTCTCCCTCAATATAAGGAACGATTGGGTTGTTTGGTACGTTAAGAACACCGTTAGTAACTGTGATTTTTTGGCTTTGTGTCATGTCTCTTACCTCCGATTCAAATTCAAAGGTTAGATGGCCTGCCATTAAATAAGGCAGAACCACTAACCTTTTTTACTCACATCTATTAATTTACTACAAATTCGATGAAATAAAAAATGATTTTTCGAAAAAACTTTTAATTAGCGGTTTTCAATCGGTACATATTTTTGCATACCTGGTCCAACATACTCTGCACGCGGACGGATAAGGCGGTTGTTTGAATATTGCTCAAGGATATGAGCGATCCAGCCTGAAGCACGGCTTACAGCAAAGATTGGTGTAAATAGGTCATGCTCGATGCCTAAACTGTGGTATACGGAAGCTGAATAGAAATCCACGTTTGGCGGAAGATTTTTTTGACCGGTTACGATTTCATGAATTTTGATGGACATATCATAATATTGCGGTTGTCCAGTAAGTTCAGTCAGTTTCTGTGACATTTCTTTAAGGTGTTTAGCACGAGGATCACCTTTACGGTATACACGGTGGCCAAAGCCCATGATTTTTTCTTTATTGGCTAATTTTTCGTTGATATATGGCTCAACGTTATCAACTGAACCAATTTCCGTAAGCATTTTCATGACTTGTTCGTTAGCTCCGCCGTGAAGTGGGCCTTTTAAAGCGCCGATGGCAGCAGTTACACCAGAATAGATATCAGCTAATGTAGCCACACAAACGCGTGCAGTGAATGTAGAAGCGTTTAATTCATGGTCAGCATGAAGAACCAATGCTTTGTTGAATGCTTCTTCTTCGATTGCCGTTGGCTCATTACCGCTTAACATATATAAGAAGTTAGCAGCAAAGCTTAAATCTGTACGTGGAGCAACAGCTTCTTTCCCTTGACGGACGCGAGCGAAAGTTGTTACCAATGTAGGGATTTTTGCTTGGATGCGGATTGCTTTACGATAGTTAGCATCTTCACTCATTACATCTGCTTCTTCATCATAAAGACCAAGAAGAGATACTGCAGTGCGAAGAGCTCCCATTGGATGTACTTTATCAATTGGGTATGTTTTGAAGTGATTAACCACTTCAGCTGGAATTTCAGCATTTTCAGCAAGTTGTTTAGTTAATTCTTCTAGTTGGCTTTTGTTCGGAAGAGCTCCGTGCCATAAAAGATAGATTACTTCCTCGAATGTTGCGTTCGAAGCCAAATCATCGATGTCATAACCTACATACGTTAATGTGTCATCGATAATGGAGCTTACTGATGAAGTTGTTGCTACCACACCTTCAAGACCTTTTGTTGCTGTCATACTAAATCTCTCCTTTTCCTAGATATTCCCCTATGCCCTTGCTATTAGCGTATAAATGTAGCGCTTCCAAGAAATTAGCTATTGCAAACAACCATCTATTTTTTAGCAGAAGACATACATCTTGTATTGGAAGCGTTCACAGAATATGACCCCAACAATAGTAAAATGTACGATAATCTTTAAATAAGAAATTCTAAAAATAATGCTTGTAGCTATTCCTAGTGAGCGCTTGCTCAATAACTACATCTTTTTTTTAAGATTCCTCAAAAATATCAATGATATTCTGAATCCCAATTTTAATAAATCAGAGCAGTTACATGATTATTATAAACAATAAACACTTTTTTGGGAATGAAAAGCACTTAAAATGTGAAAAAATTATTATTTTATTAGAAAAATTAGCTACATATTCTCTTGCTTTATTCATGCGTTTAAAATCGTTTTTTTCAAAAAAAATGTCTCAAAGCAGAATAAACGAAACATTAAATAGAAAATTTTCATTTCCAGTTCTGACGGGCTTTTCTCCCCTTAGCCACTCGCTTCATTTAAAAAAATTGAAGATCTGCATGCATAAATAAGCAATTCCTGCCCCGATTAACGGGCCGACAGCCACACCTTTGAATAAGGCGACCGCAAGAATCGTCCCAAATACAAGAGCCGTGGTAATGTGCGGATCATGCGACAGCAATGTAATCCCATTTTTCGCTATGAGTGCCACGGCTATTCCGGATGCAAGTGCAATCCAGGCATAAGGTGATTTTATCGCGTCTCCTAGTTCCTTGAAACCAATCGCCCCGTTCGCTATGGGAATGAGGACGGAAATCGTGATGATCGTGACGCCCAGGTTAATTCCTTTCGCTTCCAGATATGGAAACACTTTAGCGTCAAGGCCAATCAGTTTCATGCTTAAAAGAAAACCCGCAGCTATTATCAGTGAGGTATTTTTCCCAAACCAACCGATTGCAGCAAGCAGAATTAAAAATACGACAGGACCGTTGATCATTATCCATTCACCTTCTTCCTTCTGTTTTTTGTTATTTTAACATAACAAACTCCCTTGTTCTTGGGAGAAAAATGATTTAAGGAACGATGCATCTGCAGAAAAAATTCAAAACGAAAGATGAAAGAATCTTTCCTTTCTTTTCCACCATCGTTACAATTATAATACAAACTTAATGGTTGAAGGAGGATATGACTTGAATCCGGTATATATGTATCGTTTCATTCGTTCTTTACTGGTCGTCGGAGGGATAGTTTTAGGTGGGATTGCCTTGTTTTATTTATCTAAATATACATATCCATTCATCATTGCCATGATCATCGCGTTCTTGATGAATCCCCTGGTCATTTTTTTCGAAAAGAAAGGGCGGCTGCCACGGGGGTTGGCTGTATTCGTTTCCCTTTTACTCATATTCCTTTTATTTGCGGGTCTTGTCACCTTACTGGTCACCGAGATCATTTCGGGCACCAATTACCTTGCCGGAGTCATCCCGAAACATATTGAAACCATCGTGGATTATATAGAAACATATATCGCTACCACCGTCATCCCTTTATATAATCAAATAGCTGCCATGTTCAATAATTTGGATACCGAACAGCAAGACACAATCCTCAAGAATATCCAAAATATCGGTGAATCGATCACGACGGGAGTAAGCGGCTTCATTCAAGCCTTCTTGAAGAACATCCCTACAATCATCGGATGGTTTCCAACTACAGCAACGGCACTCCTTTTTACTTTGCTTGGCACATTCTTCATCAGCAAAGATTGGGATACCTTCGGCCGCATGACCGGAAAAGTGTTGCCTGATAAGATTTTTGCGGGTGCAAAGCGTTTATTCAGGGATTTAAAACGGGCATTATTCGGGTTCATCCGGGCACAATTCACTCTTGTTTCATTGACGACTGTCACGATTTTAATCGGCTTTCTCATTTTAGGGGTGAATTATTCAATTACCATTGCCTTGATATGCGGACTGGTCGATATCATTCCCTATTTAGGGACAGGTACGATTTTCATCCCTTGGATCATCTTTGAATTCATCGCCGGGAATACAAGTCTCGCAATCGGTTTGTCCGTCCTTTACATAATCGTCGTTGTCCAGCGTCAGCTGATAGAGCCAAAAGTACTTTCATCCAGTATTGGTTTAGATCCGCTTGCCACTCTCATCGCCTTGTTCATCGGATTCAAATTGATCGGTTTCCTAGGTTTGATTGCAGGACCTGTCGTACTTGTCATATTCAATACACTTCAGCGTGCCAATGTCTTCAAGGCCATATGGACTTTCATCATCGGGGATACAAAGAAAACCACTTAAGGTTATCCAGACATCAATTAGCATTCACTCTTTTCCACTTAAAAATCCGCCTCGGGTACAAGGCGGATTTTTGGTTTTAAGCTAGAATTATTTCGACGTCTCGAATTGTTCTGTTTCAGTAGAACCTGCAAGTGCTGTTGTGGATGATGTTCCACCAGAAACGACTTGTGCCACTTCATCAAAATAACCCGTTCCCACTTCACGCTGATGACGTGTTGCTGTATAGCCATCCGGCTCACTGGCAAATTCCGCTTGTTGAAGTTCAGAGTATGCAGCCATGCCGCGTTCTTTATAACCAAGAGCAAGGTTAAACATGCTATGATTCAATGAATGGAAGCCTGCAAGTGTAACGAATTGGAATTTATAACCCAATTTACCCAATTCCACTTGATAATTGGCAATCTCTTCATCACTTAATTTCGCTTTCCAGTTAAATGATGGGGAACAATTGTAAGCAAGCAATTTTCCCGGGAACTCTGCATGGATGGCCTCGGCAAAGCGGCGAGCATCCGCTAGATTAGGTTCAGAAGTCTCACACCAGATAAGGTCGGCATATGGCGCATAAGCAAGGCCTCTTGCAATTGCTTGGTCAAGACCTGCATTCGTGCGGTAGAATCCTTCTGGAGTCCTTTCACCAGTGATGAATGGTGCATCGACCGGATCAATATCATCCGTGATCAAATCTGCAGCATCAGCATCCGTACGGGCAATCAAGATGGTCGGTGTACCCATTACATCAGCTGCCAATCGGGCCGAAACTAAATTACGTACTGCCGTTTGGGTAGGAAGAAGGACTTTACCGCCTAGGTGACCGCATTTTTTCTCGGAAGAAAGCTGGTCTTCGAAGTGAACGCCAGCCGCTCCAGCTTCGATCATGCCTTTCATTAATTCGAAAACGTTAAGGGAACCGCCAAAACCTGCTTCAGCATCCGCCACGATTGGAGCGAACCAATCGATATCATTTTTCCCTTCAGCAAAGCTAATTTGGTCTGCACGCTGAAGTGTTTGATTAATGCGTTTAACAACTTGCGGCACGGAGTTGGCTGGATATAAACTTTGGTCAGGGTACATTTGCCCTGCGATGTTAGCATCTGCCGCCACTTGCCAGCCGCTTAAGTAGATTGCTTTTAAACCAGCTTTCACCTGCTGCATGGCTTGGTTACCGGTCAATGCTCCTAATGCATTGATGAAATCCTCAGTATTTAATAGATTCCATAGTTTTTCGGAACCGCGGCGTGCCAATGTTTGTTCAATGTCGATGGAACCTCTCAGTTTAATGACTTCCTCGGCCGTATAAGGACGTTTAATACCATTCCACCGTGAGTCATTTTCCCAGCTTTGTTGTAATTTTTGCGCTCTCTCATTCATCATCATTATTTCCTCCTAATTCACATTATATATTTTGAATATTAAGATAATTTTTCGTATGCTGCGTTAGTTAAGAAATCTGCAAAGTCATCCGCTTCAATCAATTGTTCAAATAGTTTAGTAGACTCTTCAAACTTTCCTGATTTGAAAGTTTCTTCCCCTATTTCCGATTTAATGACCGCCAATTCCTCTTCTTTGATTTGATGGAATAATTCCTCGGTTATTTTCCTGCCATCTTCGAGGATGCCTTTTGGATGACGGATCCATTGCCAGACTTGAGCCCTTGAAATTTCAGCAGTTGCAGCATCTTCCATTAAGTTATTGATAGGTGCCGCACCTCTGCCGCTTAACCACGAGGCGATATATTGGATGCCTACATTAATATTCGTCCTTAAGCCTGCCTCTGTGATCGTTCCTTCCGGTACAGCCAGCAACTCTTGTGCTGTTACATGGACATCTTCCCGTTTCCGGAAAATTTGATTCGGTTTTGGGACGAGCAAGTCAAAAACCTCTTTTGCCGTGCTTACCATACCTGGGTGGGCAACCCATGTTCCATCATGACCGTCTCTTGCTTCTCGTTCTTTATCTGCCTTTACTTTCGCAAAAGCCTCATCGTTCTTAACCGGGTCATTTTTAACGGGAATTTGTGCGGCCATCCCGCCAATTGCAGGCGCATTACGGCTGTGACATGTTTTGATTGCCAGTAAGGAATACGCCCTCATATTCGGGACAGTCATCGTGACCTGCTGCCGATCTGGGAAAATGACATCATCCGAGTTACGGAATTTTTTCAGGAAACTAAAGATATAATCCCAGCGGCCACAGTTCAGGCCTGCCGAATGTTCTTTCAGCTCGTACAGAATTTCGTCCATTTCGAATGCAGCAAGAATTGTTTCTATCAAGACCGTTGCCTTGATGGTTCCTTGCGGGATTCTCAAATCGTTCTGTGCATATACGAATATTTCATTCCATAATCTTGCTTCGAGATGGCTTTCCATTTTTGGTAAGTAAAAGTATGGACCGCTTTGTTTTTCGATTAATGCTTTTGCGTTGTGGTAAAAGTACAGTCCAAAGTCAAAAATGCCGGCTGATATAGGCTGTCCATCCAAAAGGACATGTTTTTCCTCCAAATGCCAGCCGCGCGGCCTTACCTTTAGCACAGCTGTTCTTTCATTTAGCTCATACACTTTGCCATTTGGATTTTTAAATGATATGGTTCCGCGGATTGCATCCCGCAGATTCAATTGGCCATCCATGCAATTCTCCCAAGTGGGTGAATTGGCATCTTCAAAGTCCGCCATGAATACATTGGCACCTGAGTTCATGGCATTTATGATCATTTTCCGATCAACAGGTCCGGTGATTTCAACCCTGCGGTCCTGTAAATCATTCGGGAGGGGCGCAATCGTCCAATCACTTGCACGAATATGCTTCGTTTCTTCAAGGAAATCAGGGAGCTTGCCTTGATTCAGTTCTTCCTGAACGCTTTTCCGCCGTTCTAGAAGTTCTGCCCTTCTTCCACTGAAATGCCGTTCCATTCTTTCGATGAATTGAAGAGCTTCCGCTGTAAGTATTTGTTCATATCCTGGCTTAATGTTGCCTGTAATCTGTAAGCCTTTTGCTTCCGTAATCATGTTGCCTCTCCACATCCTTTCCAACTCTTCTATGTTATAATACAGTTGTTTTATTTCCTGTTTGTATTATATAACACGTTGTATAAATTTGTCACCAGTTTTTTCTAAAAAATCTAAAAAAAGATTTTTTAGCATGGAAAAGCCTGATTTACCAATGTTTCCAAGGGTTATCATTCAAAAATCCTGTTATTATACAGATTTCATTCTCCTGGAAATCATCATTCAATGGTGAAACAGGGAGCCATTTGTAAAGCAAAAAAGCACCCCATAAAAAACCGGGATGCTGTTGCGGACCTTTTTCAAAGACCAAAAAGGCTGCCTAAAAGCTTACGCCTTTAGACAGCCTTATATTATTTATGCCGAATGATGGTAACCTTCCCTTTATTCATCCTGTTCATGATAAACCGGATAACAATAGGTTTGAGGAGATTCCGGGTTGGCGGAAACACAAGGATCAATCCCATGATATCCGAGATGAGCCCAGGGGACAGCAACAGTGCAGCTCCAATAAAGATACAGATTCCATCAATGATTTCATTTCCCGGCATCATTCCGTAACGAATCTGTTCCTGTGCCTTTTTCCACGTTTCCATCCCTTGCCGTTTAGCCAAATAGGCTCCGATCAAACCTGTGGCTACAATCAGGAACACCGTTGGCCAAAAACCAATCAGATTGCCTGAGAGCAAAAGGACAATAATTTCAACGACCGGCATCGCAATGATAAACATTAAAAAATATTTCATCTTCATTCCTCCTGCACAGCCCATTTCTGGCCCGGTACATCCATCTTACCTCATTGGCAAGGAAACAGCCAAAATTTCGTGTTACAGAACGTTTGCATGTCCATCATAAATGACTCCGCGACCTGCATCGACCGTTATTCTTTGACCATCCGTGAAAACCTTGGTCGCGTCCTCCGCCCCAACGATGACCGGTATGCCCAATGTGACTCCCACAACAGCTGCATGGCTTGTCAAACCGCCTTCTTCCGTAATCAATGCAGCACACTTTTCAATTGCAGGCATCATTTCGCGGTCAGAACCGATCGTAACCAATACAGAGCCTTCCTTCACTTTTTCCAAAGCTTCCTTGGCATTCTTAGCGATAACCACTTCACCTTTCGCTGATTTCCTGCCGATTCCTTGAGCCTTCAAAAGGACCTCTCCTAACACATGAATTTTCATCAGGTTAGTCGTACCAGTTTCACCTACAGGCACACCGGCAGTAATGACGACTAAATCCCCATGGGAAACCAAGCCAGAATGCAGGCTTTCATCTATTGCTGTTTGAAGCATTTCATCGGTGGTCGTCGCTTTTGGACCAATCTGCGGATAGACTCCCCATGCCAAAGCAAGCCTTCTTGAAACATGATCATTGGATGTAACCGCAATGATCGGTGCTTTCGGGCGGTATTTGGAAATCATCCTTGCCGTATGACCGCTTTCTGTAGGCGTGATGATTGCCCCGGCATTAAGATTAAGCGCAGTGTGGGCAACGGATTGACCAATGGCATCCGTGACATTATGACGGTTCACTTTGCTTCTGACTGATAATATATCCCGATAATCAAGGGCAGTTTCAGCACGTGAAGCAATGTTATGCATCGTTTGCACCGCTTCGACAGGATAGGTTCCAGCAGCTGTTTCGCCAGAAAGCATGATTGCATCCGTTCCATCAAAGATGGCATTGGCTACATCACTTGCTTCTGCACGGGTCGGCCTTGGATTACGCTGCATCGAATCGAGCATTTGTGTAGCCGTTATGACTGGTTTCCCGGCATTATTACATTTTTTGATCATTTGTTTTTGGACTAATGGCACTTCTTCTGCAGGAATTTCCACTCCCAAGTCTCCACGTGCCACCATCAAGCCATCTGAAACTTCCAAAATCTCATCAAGACGGTCCACGCCCTCTTGATTTTCGATTTTAGGGATGATTTGAATATGCTCCGCACCATTTTGCTGCAATAATTCACTTACTTCAAGCACGTCGGAAGCCCTGCGTACAAATGAGGCAGCAATGAAGTCGATACCCTGTTCGATCCCAAAAAGGATATCCTGTTCGTCTTTCTCCGTTATGCCAGGCAGCTTAACCGAAACTCCTGGAACATTGACGCCTTTTTTGTTCTTAAGTGTACCGCTATTCAAGATCTTCGTATGGATTTCTTTTCTTACCTCATCAATCTTCAACACTTCAAGCCCGATCAATCCATCATCCAAAAGGATTTTAGATCCTGGGTGGACATCATGCAGAAGCCCTTCATAGGTAATGGAGAATCTTTCAGGTGTTCCCAGGACTTCATTCATGGAAATAATGACTTCATTGCCGGCTACAAGCTCCATGGAATCATTTTCCATATTATTTGTCCGTATTTCAGGTCCTTTTGTATCCAACAGGATGGCAACCTGTTTACCCGTTTTTTCGCTCGCTTCTCTGATATTGCGGATTCTAGCTGCGTGTTCTTCATGATTCCCATGAGAAAAGTTAAGCCGTGCTACATTCATTCCCGCCTCTATTAATTGAACCAGCTTTTCAATACTTTCACTTGCGGGGCCTATCGTACAAACAATCTTGGTTTTACGCATAGTGTCATCCTCCTTTAAGGAAAACTACTCGCCGCCTGTCCACTTCCTGAAAGACAGGGGGCGCAGTGTTTTATATCTTCTTTTAAATACCGATTACTAAAAAGCGTTCCTATCGGTCAATAATGATTAAATGGATAGCTCAGCGGATAATTCATACATTTTCTTGTCAATGGTATGCGGTTTAGCAAGAGCTTCGATGATATCATAATCAACAAGTTGATTTTGTTCGATTCCGACAGCCCTGCCCCCTTTTCCATCTAGAAGCAATTCTACGGCTCTTGCCCCAAGCCGGCTTGCCAATACCCGATCATTTGCAGAGGGAGATCCTCCGCGCTGAACATGGCCCAGGACCGTTACACGAGTTTCAAATCCTGCTTTCGCCTCAATTTTCCTGGAAATATCAACGGCACTTCCCACACCTTCGGCTACAATGATGATACTGTGCTTTTTCCCACGGTCATGACCGCGGTTCAGCTTCCCAATCAAGTCTTCTATATCATATTCATATTCAGGACAAAGAATCGTTTCAGCTCCGCCAGCCAATCCAGCCCAAAGTGCAATATCGCCGGCATCTCTTCCCATCACTTCCACCACATAAGTCCTCTCATGAGAAGTGGCCGTATCCCGAATTTTATCGATAGCATCGATGACTGTATTCAGGGCCGTATCGAATCCAATCGTAAAGTCCGTACCCGGTATGTCATTATCAATCGTTCCAGGAACCCCGATACAAGGGAAACCCCTTTCCGTTAAAGCTCTCGCCCCGCGGTAAGATCCATCGCCACCAATTATGACAATGCCCTCGATACCATGTTTATTCAATTGTTCAATCGCTTTCAGCTGGCCTTCCTCCGTCTTAAATTCCGGACAGCGAGCCGTATGTAACATCGTGCCGCCTCTATGAATGATATCCCCGACAGACCCAAGTTCAAGCTTTTTTATATTGCCATTTATCAGACCCTGATAGCCATGATAAATACCGAAGACCTCCATTTCATGAAAAATCGCTTTCCGGACAACTGCTCGGACTGCCGCATTCATTCCTGGAGAATCTCCTCCACTTGTCAATACACCTATTCTTTTCATAAATGTCACCTCTCTACAGCACTAATCAATTTTAAGCTTCGCTATATCATTGTACCCTTTTTCAAGCTTCAATAAGCAGTAACTGTTTCACTTATGCATACTTGATGTTATAAGCCTAACCGATTCTCTTCAGAAATTGAAGTAATATGGTGTAAAACTTTACATTCTGCACACAAACCATATTCTTTACTCGTTTCGGTAATGAATGCATATCCACGAATGAAAGGATGAAAAAACGTGTTGCCCCAGGCAGCACGTTTTTCCTTTTCCAAAATGTGTTTATGAATGCTGTTCCACTTCCTTAGGTTCGCCCTCAGGTTGTTGTTTTGCAAATTCATATTCACCGATTTTCTTGAATTTCATATAACGCTGGTTGATAAGATCATCACTATTCAATGGCAACAGTTCATTGAATGAACGTTTCAGGATTTCCTTGATGGCTTCTGCCTGTAAATTCGAATCCCGATGGGCGCCGCCCCTCACTTCAGGAATGATCTCATCTATGACTCCTAAGCGGTTTAAGTCGGGAGCCGTGATTTTCATCGTTTCCGCAGCCCTCTTAGCCTGAGAGGCATCCTTCCACAGCAAGGCTGCAGCCCCTTCAGGGGAAATCACGGAATATGTTGAGTTTTCAAGCATGAAAATTCGGTCTCCGACACCAAGCGCCAATGCACCGCCGCTTCCGCCTTCACCAATGACAATACTGATGACCGGCACCTTCAGCCCTGCCATTTCGAAAAGGTTTTTCGCAATGGCTTCACTTTGCCCGCGCTCTTCAGCAGCTTTACCAGGGAAAGCTCCCTTCGTATCAATGAAACAAATAATCGGCCTATTGAACTTTTCAGCCTGTTTCATCAGACGTAAAGCTTTTCGATAACCTTCAGGATGGGGCATGCCAAAGTTACGACGGATGTTTTCCTTCGTATCCTTCCCGCGTTGATGACCGATGACAGTCACGGCAAGTCCATTGAATTCCGCGATTCCAGAGACAATCGCTTCATCATCCCCATAATAACGATCTCCATGAAACTCGATGAAGTCATTGAATAACAGCGGAATGTAATCAAGCGTCGTCGGACGGGCTGGATGCCGGGCAATCTGAACACGATCCCACGGTTTAAGATGGTTGTAGATATCCACTTCCAGCTTCTCTAAACGCTTTTCCAATGTTTCGATTTCTGCTGTAAGGTCTACATCAGCATCCTTCGAAATTGCCTTTAGCTCTTTAATTTTATTTCTGAGGTCCGTAATGGGACGCTCGAACTCTAATTCGTAAATCATAACCACTCACCGCCCGGGGCATGGATTTTAAGGATCTTTGTCAAGGTTTCCTTCATTTCCGTACGTTTGACGACCGCATCCAATTGACCGTGCTTCAACAAGAATTCAGCCGTTTGGAAATCTTCAGGAAGCTCTTCACGAATCGTCTGCTCAATGATTCTTCGTCCCGCAAAACCAATAAGTGCTCCAGGTTCGGCTAGATTAATATCGCCAAGTGACGCGAAACTGGCCGAAACCCCGCCTGTGGTAGGATGGGTCATCATTGATATGATCAGCCCGCCTTCATTGCTGAATATCTTGAGTGCTGCACTTGTCTTTGCCATCTGCATCAAGCTCAAAACACCCTCCTGCATCCGGGCGCCGCCCGATGCCGTAAATATGATGAACGGAATCTTCAATTCACCAGCACGTTCAATGGCACGGGTGATTTTTTCGCCAACAACGGATCCCATGCTTCCCATCCGGAAATTCGAATCCATGATGGCTGTTGAAACTTGGTACCCATTGATGTTTCCGACTCCTGTGACAACCGCCTCATTAATCTTGGCTTTCTTTCTATCTTTTTCCAATTTTTCTAAGTAATCCGGAAAATCAAGCGGGTTAACGGAAATCATTTCTTTATCAAATTCATTAAAAGTGCCTGCGTCGAATAAAAATTCGATGCGCTCATGGGAAGACATCGGATGATGGTACCCGCAATGCAGACAGACTTTCTTGTTTTTCACCAATTCTTTTGTATACATGATTTTTTTACAGCCGGTGCACTTTGTCATGATTCCTTCTGGTACATCTTGTTTCTCCCGATCTAAAGGAACCGTTGCATATTTCTTCTTAGACTTCGCAAATAGCTCTTTAAGCAAGCTTAATCCTCCCTTTACCACCAATTATCTATTTTATGATACTTGGTACAAACTATATCAGAAATAAAATTAGTATCTTGTAAAAAGGTGTCATTCGCCCTTCGACATATTTCTAATTCTAATAAGATACGTTTCGATGGCTTTTTCTTCATCACGTTCGAGTAAATATGTAAGAAGTGCCAGATAATCTTCTTTTTTCACATTACCCTGTACCATCTCTGATGTTCTAGCATAGCTGTTGACAATGCGCCAAATTCTTTCCAGCAATCGATTGCGATTCAAAATGGCAATTCTTAAAAAGAAATCATCATCATGAAACATATCCGCTTTGACCCAGGCCATTAATCTTTTGATGTCCTCAGCCGTAGCGAAAAAGGCGACGATCCGCAAACAGTCAATTTCAATCAGCCTTTTCGTCTCAGCCAAATCTTCTTGTACTTTTTTATCTTGCAAAAAAAAGGTTCCCAGAAGCTCGACTAGCTTATGCTCCTGGAAATCCCTGATAAACGTCCCTTCACCACGCCTTGTTTCAATTAAACCTAATAGCTCTAAGGCACGCAATGCTTCACGGACAGAGGAACGCCCAACATTAAAACGATCCGATAACTCCCGTTCTGATGGGATTTTATCTCCCGGCAGGAGGCTGTCCGCTTCAATCATGCTACGTAGGCTCTCAACGACATCGAGATAAATTTTGGATGAAGAAGTACGACCTGCCAAATTAATTATTCCTCACTTTTTCCAATGATCGCTAATTTCTTTGTTTTTTCTTTAATTTCCTCTGGATCTACGTTGATTCTAGCTACTCCGGTTTCCATCGCTGCCTTGGCAACAGCAGCCGCAACGGCAGGTGCCACCCTCTCATCAAATGGAGCAGGGATCACGTAGTCTTCGTTCAACTCATGCTCCTGGATTAATCCAGCGATGGCTTTTACTGCAGCAACCTTCATTTTTTCATTGATATGAGTCGCACGTACATCCAAGGCCCCACGGAAAATCCCTGGGAAAGCAAGGACGTTATTGACCTGATTCGGGAAATCCGAGCGGCCAGTTCCAACAACCTTGGCACCCGCTGCTTTTGCATCTTCCGGCATGATTTCCGGATCTGGATTAGCCATCGCGAAAATGATCGCATCCCGATTCATCGAAGAAACCATTTCTTTTGTCAATGCACCTGCGGCAGAAACACCAATAAATACATCAGCGTTTTCAATGACAGATTCCAAAGGTCCTGAAACCTTATTTCGATTGGTCACTTTCGCCACTTGTTCTTTTGTATCATTCATACCTGTCGAACGGCCCTCATAAATGGCACCCTTCGTATCACACATGATGATGTCGCGAACTCCATAGCTATAAAGCAATTTAATGATGGCAATGCCCGCAGCGCCTGCGCCATTCGCTACCACTTTAATTTCTGACATTGATTTATTCACCAGTCGTAACGCGTTCACAAGACCGGCAACAGTAACAATGGCTGTACCGTGCTGATCATCATGGAAAACAGGAATATTCATTTCTTTCTTGAGTCGTTCTTCAATTTCAAAACAATTTGGTGCGGCTATGTCTTCTAAGTTCACTCCACCGAAAGTCGGTTCGAGTAATTTAACGGTCTCTACAATTTTGTCCACATCCGTCGTTTTTAAACAAATCGGGAAAGCGTCCACTCCGGCGAAACTTTTAAATAAAACGGCTTTACCTTCCATGACCGGCATTGCAGCTTCCGGACCGATGTTTCCAAGTCCCAAAACAGCCGTTCCATCAGAAATGACGGCAACCGTATTCCCCTTCATTGTATAGTCATAAACGGTTTCCGGCTTATCGTAAATATCTTTACACGGTTCTGCGACACCAGGAGAATAAGCCAGGCTCAAATCTACTGCGTTCCTAACCGGCACTTTCGAAACTGTTTCTAATTTCCCTTGATTCAAGCGGTGCATATGTAACGCTTCTTCTCTTAATGTCATAGTTTCACTCCTAAAACAAATTGGGTAACCCATTATCTTATATGCTGAAATCTAGTGGTCAGACCACAGCGGCCTGTTTTCAATATAACATAACTATTAAAGTTGTAAAACAGTTATTCTTTCTTGTAAACCACATTCCCTTTTCCCACCAAGTCAAATAATGCCTGCATCAATCTATCTGTAGGATTGACCCAATCCCAATAAGATAGCTGTACATAGCGGTTTTCCCTCTCGTAAAAAAGCATGACCTTGGTTTCACCGCTATGCTGCATTAAAATTTTTTTTATTTTTTGCAGTGTATCCTTCGTTTGCTTGCCAGCCTCAATTTTCAGGAATATCGTTCCGTTTTTTTCCTCTTTCATCTGCTTCGCTTTTTCAAGCGGGTACACGTTCCGGATCAGGAGCTGTGTTTTTCCATCCCGCTCTTCCAATGTCCCTTGCAGCATAACGAGTTGTCCATGATTCAAATCGGCAGAGTGGTTTTTATAAACATTTGGAAAAACGACCGCTTCAATATCCCCCTCTTCATCACTGACGCTCAAGAAAGCCATCACATCGCCTTTTTTTGTCCTTATGGTTTTAACCGACGTGATGTAAGCGCCAAGTAAGACTTTCGATTCCTTTTTATTAATAGCTTCATCTATAGTCAAACAGCCGAAGTGCTGAAAAAGTTCTCTGTAGCTTGTCACAGGATGATTCGATAGATAAAGCCCCAATGCGCTTTTTTCCAACGAGAGTTTGTCCTCGATTGGGATAGGATCGACCCGGTGGTATTTCGGTTTGAGTGAAAACTCGCCATCCGAAAACATATCGAATAGGTCATCATCCGGATTAACCAATTCCGTATGATTGATCGCTACGTCCAAGCTCGCCAACAATGTTGCCCGGTCTTCACCGAATTCATCAAAAGCACCTGAATGGACAAGCGCCTCCAACACTTTTCTATTTACGATTTTCCCCGAAACGCGCAAACAGAAATCGAATAAATCAGCGAACTTCTTTTGACGCCTTGCAGCGAAGATTTCTTTTAGGACCGTCCCGCCTATCCCTTTTATGGCTCCAAGGCTATAACGGATCCCTTCCTTTTCCGGTAAAAACGGGTAACCGCTCCGGTTAATCGAGGGAGGCAGAACCGCCATCCCTTTCTTTTTTGCTTCTCGGATATATTGCGAAATCTTTTCATCATTCCCGACAACCGATGTCAAAAGTGCTGCCATGAAATATTCCGGATGGTGGGTTTTCAAGTAACCCAGCTGATAAGCGATGAAACTATATGCCACCGCATGACTTCGGTTGAATCCATAGTTAGCGAAGCGGACAATCAAGGAATAAATCTCATCTGCCGTTTTTTCGGAGTATCCTTGTTTCAATGCGCCGCTCACGAAATGCTGCCGCTCTTGATCCAGAACATCCTTCTTCTTCTTCGAAACGGCACGTCGGAGCAGGTCAGCCTCCCCTAATGAAAACCCGGCTAAGCGGGAGGCGATTTGCATGATTTGTTCTTGGTAAACGATGACCCCGTATGTAGGCTCGAGGATATCCTTCAAATCCTCGTGCAGGTAATCAATCGAAGCAAGTCCATGTTTTCGCTCGATGAACAGCGGTATATTTTCCATCGGACCTGGACGATAAAGGGCATTGACCGCGACGATATCCTCGAATCGGTTCGGTTTCAGCTTGATCAAAACCTTTCGGATGCCATCCGATTCAAATTGGAACACTCCGGTTGTTTCGCCCCTGCCTAAAAGGGCCAGCGTCTCGGGGTCATCCATCGGAATATGGGACAAGTCGAGCTTTTTCCCCGTTCCCTTTTTAATGTTATTTATAATATTATCGATGAGCGTTAAATTGCGGAGTCCAAGAAAATCCATTTTAAGAAGTCCCAGTTCTTCGAGAAGGTCCATTGGATATTGAGTCAGGTGGATGCCGTCATGCCCTCCCTGAATCGGGATATGCTCGGTCAGTGCCTGGTCACTGATGACGACGCCGGCGGCATGTGTCGAAGCATGGCGAGGCAGCCCTTCAAGCAATAACGCGGTTTGAAATAGTTTTTGATTCAGGTCACTCCCATTAACGAATTCCCTAAGCCTTTTCGATTCCTTGAAAGCCTCGGGAAGCGTGATGCCCAGGCGGCCTGGAATCATTTTCGATACCGCTTCCTGTTCCTTTGAGTTCAGGCCGAAAACACGTCCTGTGTCCCTTAACGCAGCCTTGGCAGCCAATGTTCCGAACGTAATGATCTGTGCTACATGAAGTTCCCCGTACTTCTTCGCGACATAGGCAATCACTTCTTCACGTCGGTTATCCGGAAAGTCAATGTCGATATCCGGCATCGAGACACGTTCCGGATTCAGGAATCGCTCGAACAGCAAGGAATGTTCGATTGGATCGACATCCGTGATCGATAGCACATAAGCGACCATCGATCCTGCGGCCGACCCCCTTCCTGGACCAGTCAGGATTTGATGGTCCTTAGCGAATTTCATGAAGTCCCAAACGATTAAAAAGTAATCGCTGAATTTCATCTTGGTGATGATATCCAATTCATATCGCAGGCGCTCTTCATATTGAATGGATGGCTCCGGCACTCTTTTCTTCAGCCCTTGGAAGCAGATGGCTTCGAGCATTTCCTCGGCTGTGGCTCCATCTTCAGTAGGGTACTTAGGCAGAAGTGAACGATGAAATGGAATTTCCAGATTGCATTGCGCGGCAATATGCAGTGTATTTTCGAGTGCATCCGGTCTGTCATGGAATAGTTCTGCCATCTGAGACCGGCTTTTCAAATAAAATTGATCGGATTCAAGAACCGTATGCGTCTCATCCGCCAGCTTGTCGCCATTTCCGATTGCCAATAAGACTTCATGAGCGAGTGCATCGCTTTCGTTCAAATAATAAACTGGATTCGTCGCGACAATCTTTATCTCTAAATCTCTCGCCAACTGACTTATGGCTTCGTTACCTTTTTCCTCATCCGCAATCGACAGTCTCTGTATGGATACATAAAAGTTATCATGACCAAAAATTTGCAGAAATCGCCCTGCTGCCTGTTTGGCTTCTTCAGGGTTTTCTTCTCTCAATAGCGTTTCTATTTGCCCCTCTGCACCTGGTGTGACTGCAATCAAGCCCCCGGAATAGGCTTTAAGCCAATTCATTGGAATGCCTGACGGGGATTTCGTTTTTATGGCACTGCTTATTTTAAGCAGGTTTTGATATCCTTGCAGACTCTTTGCCAATAAAAGAAGTCCATGTGGCGATTCCCGATCATCAAGGACATCCGCAAGTATGCCGATGATCGGCTTTATGCCCTGCTTCTTGCATTCTTTATAAAAATAGACCGAACCGTACATAACATTTCGATCGGTTAAGGCAAGACTTGTACAGCCATCCGCTTTCGCTTTGGCCACAAGTTCAGTGATCTTCACCGTACTTGTCAGCAGGCTGTATCCGCTCTGAATATGGAGATGAGTATACACGTTTTTTTCTCCCACCTTTGTAAGGCATGTTTCTTTTCATTATAGTGTTTATTTCAAAAAAAGAAAATATGTTCTCATTACCAATGCAATTTAACTTCCTGATTTCCCGCGACTATCATAATACCTCCGGACATCCCATATAAATGGAATAGAAGAATATCAAGCAAAAAAGGATGATGATATATGAATGAAGCCTTTGTTCCAGCCTTCCTCAACAGCTTTTTCATATCGCTTGGCGTATTGCTTGGCGGCTCGATAATCGGGGGCCTCGCCGCGTTTTTTACTGGACAAGCCCCGATGACGACTGTATTCCGGCTGTCGGACAGCCTTCGTATTTGGGCGATTGTCGCTGCGATCGGGGGAACTTTTGATATGGTCTATAATTTTGAACGTGGTATTTTCCACGGGGAAACGAAGGATATAGTCAAGCAGGTCCTATTGATACTCTCTGCACTTGGAGGGGCACAGACAGGAGCGCTGATCATCAACTGGTTCACGCAGGAGCATATTTCACCATGAGGATTCCTCCCTATCACCGGACTCCCACCTGGCAGCGTTTTTTTGCCGGAGCCGCACTTGGCGGATTGATCAGCTGGGTGATTTTCTTTTATATGCATGGCGTCCAGCAGGAGAAGCAGATCCGGTCCCTTCACGAACAAAGAGAAGAAATCAAGGATTTAAACGGGAAAATCGCAATTTGGGAGCAGGATTATAAAAAATTGAACGAGAAAAACGAGGAAATCCTGACGATTCAGGAAGTGGAAGTAACGATCACGAATGAAAAATACAGTCTGGATCAGTTGAGTATTGCAGAAGCGGAGGATGTGATTGAGGACGACCTATCCTCTCTTCTAGCCAAAGATGTCGCCAGTGTCTATGACGGAAAAGTGCTGTTGAAAAAGTCGATAGAAAATAAGATCATGACCATCAATAAAAAGCGCTACCGACTTGAAGTCGTTGAAATCATGTTTTATACGAAAATGAATATAGAAATCAAACTAAAAAGGACCACTTCTTAAGGATGGGTGAATAACCACCGAATTTAAAAGACCAAATCATTTGCGATTTGGTCTTTAAGTTTTTATCATTCCGCTTTATTCAACTCTTCCATGTCGGCAAGGATATTATCCACTTCATCCCAAGAATAGATCGAAGCCCCTGCTGCAAACGGGTGGCCCCCTCCGTTATATTTACGGGCAATCGTATTGATGATCGGTCCTTTGGAACGGAAACGGACCCTGATTTCTTGATCCTCTTCAATGAAAAAGACCCATGACTTAACATTTTTAATCGAACCTAGCGAGGAAACGAGCTGAGATGCTTCAGATGTGGAAGCATGGAATTTTTCAAGTATATCTTTCGTGATGATCATTTTCCCCGTTCCATATGGAAGGATTTCAAAATGCTGCAGCACATATCCATTCAACCGGACTATGCTTTCCTCGACGTCATACATCTCCTGATATAACTGCGGGCGGGAGAACGAATAGTGAATCAATTCACTGGCATAGGCAAATGTCTTTTCAGTCGTGCTTTGGAATAGGAAACGACCTGTATCGCCAACAATGCCTGCATATAGAAGGCGTGCCGCTTCATCACTCATCTTCAAGCCTTGTTCTTTACCGAACTGGTAAAAATCGTAAATCATTTCACTTGTGGAACTCGCCGATGTATCGACCCAACGCATATCCCCATATGGATCTTCATTAGGATGATGATCGATCTTAATCAGTTTATCCCCCGTCGTGTAACGTGCATCACAAATCCGGTCCGTATTTGCGGTATCACAAACGATGACCAAGGCACCTTGATATGTTTCATCCGAAATCACATCGAGCCTTCTTAAATAATTCAATGACGGTTCCTCTTTCCCGACCGTATAAATTCGCTTTTCGGGGAAAGATGCTTTCAGGATTTCCGCCAATCCCCCCTGTGAACCATAAGCATCCGGATCTGGACGGACATGACGATGGAGAATGATAGTATCATAACGCTTTATATCTGCTAATATTTCAGCTTTCATATTGATCTCCCCTTAACATATGTATTATCGAGCCTTATAAAGATGATATATTTCATTTAATCAAAAAATTGCGGAAATAGGAAGACTGATCTTGTTTACTGTGGCATTCTCTTTCATTTCCCGCTACAATAAAAAGGTACATATGTTAAATTGGGGGAATTTCAAACGATGCCTATTCTTGTCACCTTGATCGTTCTTTCACTAGGGGTCTATCTGTTTTATAAAATCAAATCGGTCCGAACCAGAATGCCGATGGAGAAAAAGTGGATTTCAGGGAAGTCTTCCATTGCCCTCGGTGCGTTTGTCGCACTATTCGGAATCAATCAGCTTTTTCTATTCCACACGACCATCACTTATATCATTGCCGCCGTTTTCATCTTCGTTGGCTTATTCAGTATTTGGGGCGGCTATAAAATGTATAAATTTTATTTGCCGCATGCAATCGAAGAAGCTGCAAATCAAAAAGGATAATCGAATTTCGATTATCCTTTTTATTTTTCATGATCGGTCCAGCAATTGACAAGTCAACATCGCCTTGCCGACAAGTTTGCCTTGGTTAAACACCTCGACATCGACTTTTCCGAATTTACGTCCTACATCAAGGACACGCGGATGGATTTCAAGCGTACTGTCGATCTGGACTGGCTTGATGAAGTAGATCGTCATGTTTTCCACGACCAAGTCACCGCGCTTATAGCTTCTAAGTGCACGATTTGCCGAGTCGGTGACCAATGTGGTGAACACACCGCTTGAAATGGTACCAAGGTAATTGGTCATCTGCGGGGTGACGCCATAGTTATACACTTCCTCGCCCTTGCCGCGATTTGAAGTCATTACAAGCTGGCTGGTGATCGTATCGTCGATCGTTTCGCCGACCTGAGGCTGCCTTTGACTCATTTGCAATGCCTTCAGCACATCCTGCCTGCTCACGATTCCCTTTAGGATATGACTGTCATTCACGACCGGGATTAACTCGATCCCTTCCCAAACCATCATGTGTGCAGAAGATGCCACACTCATTTTATCGCCTACGGTCATCGGGTTTTTCGTCATCACCTTATCGATGAGCGTCATTTCTTCCTGTCCGATGATATCTTTTGATGTGACCATTCCTTGAACCTTCATATTGTCATCGACAACAGGGAAACGGCTATGCCCCGATTCCTGATTCAGTTCATGCCAGGTCTGAACCCGGTCACCCACTGTCAAAAAGGTCGTTTCCTGTACGGGTGTCAAAATATCCTCCACCAGCAAGATTTCCTTTTTGATCAATTGGTCATAAATCGCCCGATTGATCATCGTTGCGACGGTAAACGTATCGTAACTCGTTGAGATGACAGGCATCTCCAATTCATCGGCTAACCTTTTAACAGGCTCTTCGGTATCGAATCCCCCGGTGATCAGCACCGCTGCACCCGCTTTTAACGCGTGCTCATGGGCCTGTGTACGGTTCCCGACGATCAGCAGGTTTCCTGCCCCTGTATATCTCATCATGGCATCCAGCTTCATCGCCCCGATGACGAATTTATTTAATGTCTTATGAAGTCCCGTTTTCCCTCCAAGAACTTGTCCGTCAACAATATTGACTACCTCTGCAAAAGTGAGCTTTTCTATATTCTCTTTTTTCTTTTTCTCAATGCGGATCGTGCCTACCCGCTCAATCGAGCTCACGTAGCCCTGGTTCTCCGCCTCTTTAATTGCCCGGTATGCCGTACCTTCACTAACATTCAATGCTTTGGCAATTTGACGGACGGAAATCTTCTCGCCGACAGGGAGCCCATCGATATGTTTTAATATTTGTTCATGCTTTGTAGCCAAGCGCTTCACCCTTTTCACGGTATTCCTATTCTCCATTATAAGGTCAAAGAGCCCGGTTTATCAAACAACTACTAGTATTGGCGCAACCTTTTGTATTCCGGCTGGCGTTTTACCTTTTGTTTCTTAGGAGAATATAGTATGCCCGTCAAGTTTCCAGCTACCGCCAACAATGCAAACAACAGCCAGGCTCCGGCAAACAGACCCTCCAGACCGCCACTTTCCAACGACAAGCGCGGCACGGCATAATACAGCATCACACCGCATAAAAGCAAACACAGTAATAACCTCTGTTTCATCCAATCCCCCCTTTTTTCATCTATTCATTTTATGCTTTTGAAAGGAAAAAAGACTGGCAGCTGAGCGACAGTTTATGGATTCTTTTTTCATTAAAGAGGGGTGCATTTACTCGATATACATAAGTTTTGTTAAACATATCAATTCAATAATAGTTTGCTTTGAGCGCCCTAACTATAGATGGATGTTCCGAAGCAGGTACTAGAGTGGCAGTCAATGGAGAGGAAAATGATTCTAAACAGACAGATAATAAAGAAGTGTCAGAAATAAAAATGAAGTTTAGAAAAGAAACTCACTGTACGAGGTAGTTTGCAAGGAAAACAGGAAGCAGTAGTTTTGGTAAAACACCAATCATCACTTGGTCCACAGCGGGGCAGACAAACTCACCAACAACCACGGCTTTCCCATGCATTAGATTTTGGATACTGGACGCTATCTCGATAATGAGATATACGGAAGTGTATATGTAAAATAATGAACTTGACTTATTTTCCTAAAGTTCTCCTTTTCTAATAAAAAACAAAAAGTCTTTAGTAAAGGCGGATTTAAATTGTTAAGTCTTAATGGAGAAAGAAACAGTCAACTTACAAATCTTCCAAAACTGAGGGCAATCGGGTTTCTCTCTTAGTTTTAATGCAGAGTTGATTGGAGCGGGTGTGCGACACTCCTGCGGGAATGCGAGTCCAAGGGAGACCCCGCAGGCGCATAAGCGCCAAGGAGGCTCCCGGACCGCCCGCGGAAAGCGAGTGCCTGCAGTGGAAAGAAACGGTCAAATTTTACAAACCTAAAAAAACTGTCGACACACTCCATTATCATCGAGCTTATCTATAGTCTGTCGGAAGCCCCTGCGGGCTCCCGCTCCTTTTAAAAATCTATTTCATCCCCGGCTTCCATGATCAGTCCATTTTCCTCTTCAAGCAAGTCGAGGAATTTTTCAGGATCCTGTTTGATCACAGGGAAAGTATTGTAATGAATCGGCACGACTTGTTTGGCTTGAAGGAATTTCGCTGCAAGTGCTGCATCTTCCGGGCCCATGGTGTAATTGTCGCCGATAGGCAAGAATGCCAAGTCAATCGGATGTCGTTCCCCGATCAGTTTCATATCGGAAAATACCGCTGTATCCCCTGCATGATAGATCGTTTTCCCTTCTATCGTAAGCAATATTCCAGCAGGCATTCCTAAATAAATGATTTGCCCCTCTCCATTATTGAATCCCGTTCCATGGAAAGCTGGCGTCAGTTTCACTTTTCCAAAGTCGAACTCGAAAGCTCCGCCGATGCTCATCCCGTGGGTCCTGACCCCTTGATCACCCAGGTAATCGGCAATCTCTGCAATGCCGATGACAAGCGCATCATGCCTTTTGGCCAATTCAACCGTATCACCGACATGGTCATTATGGCCATGTGTTAAGATGATCACATCCGGTTTCACATCTTCCACCTTCAAATCGGTCAATTCGTTTCCACTAATGAATGGATCGATTAAAATCGTTTTACCATTCGTTTCGATTTTTACAACTGCATGTCCATGAAAAGATACTTTCATTTTTGATGCTCCCTTCCCATACCAACAATTTTTTTATGTAGCTTTCTTAGGACTTTCCCATTTACTATACTTTTAAATATTGCTAAGGTAATTATATCTTATTAATGGAGGTACCGTCATGAATGAACGTTTGAAAGAACTACAAACTTGGCTACAGGCGAATGAGGCTGAAGCCGCTTTACTTACATCTACAGAGAGCATCTTCTATTTGAGCGGGTTTTTTAGTGATCCTCATGAAAGACTGCTGGCACTTGCCATTTTTGCAAATGCCGAACCTTTCCTTGTCTGCCCGCAGATGGAAGTTCCGGATGCTAAACAAGCTGGATGGGATGGAGATATCATCGGTTACACCGACATTGAAAACCCTTGGGAAAAAGTTAAGCAGGCAGTCAAGGATCGCGGTTTAACCATCCATACAATGGCCATTGAAAAAGAGCATATGAATGTGGAACGTTATGAAAAGGTCCAACAACACTTCGGAGCACCGAAGCTTGTTTCCGCAGAAGAAAAACTTCAAAAGATGCGAATGATCAAATCGGAAGATGAAATGGTCAAAATCCGTGAAGCATGCCGCCTTGCCGACTTTGCGATTGAAGTGGGTGTCAGCGAAATTCATGAAGGTAAAACGGAAATGGAAATCCTTGCAGCGATTGAATACGAATTGAAAAAGGCCGGAGTGAGCCAAATGTCTTTCTCCACCATGGTCCTGACTGGTAAAAATGGCGCTTCCCCGCATGGCACACCTGGGAATACGAAGGTTCAGCGCGGCGACCTTGTCCTCTTTGACCTTGGCGTCGTTCATGAAGGGTACTGCTCTGACATTACTAGAACGGTTGCTTACGGAGATATCAATGATAAACAGGCAGAAATATATGAAACTGTACGGAGAGCACAAGAAGCTGCCGTTGCAGCCAGTAAACCTGGCGTATCCTGTTCCGAGATAGACTTGACGGCCAGAAACATCATCAGGGATAAAGGATACGGTGAATTCTTCCCGCACAGGCTCGGCCACGGACTTGGGATCAGTGTCCATGAGTATCCATCCTTGACTGAAACGAATTCTCTCGAACTTCAATCCGGAATGGTTTATACCATCGAACCTGGCATATATGTCCCGAATGTTGCAGGTGTCAGGATTGAAGATGATCTATTGATCACCGATGCCGGCTGTGAGGTTTTGACCAAATTCCCGAAAAGCCTGCAAATCATAAAGTGATGATGCAGAGCCATTTAATATAACGAAATCCGAATACCCCCGCCTTCATTTAAGACGGGGGTATTTATTCAACATATCACCTAATCGGTCCGCAATTCATACTTCATTGCTTTATCACTGCCGTCAAACCAAATGACCAGCCATTCACTATCTATTCTTATGATTCCCCTCTCGTCACCGAGATAATAAACAACATTATCTTCCTCTTTAAAATATTCCGTTTCTGTTGGAGACCCTAAAAGCGTGAACACTTCATCTTTTGTCATGCCTATCAATTCATGTTCATTGATTAAGTCATCTACCAGGTAGACTCTTCCTTCAACATCATTTAACCATCTTTCAGTGGTGAACCTTGATTCAGATTCATTTACCCCTAACAAAACCACACAAAAAACCAGAAGGGCAAAGCCAAGGCTTGATATGACTATAAATCTAATTTTGAATTTCCTTTTATTATGCTTATTGGTATATTTCCATGAAATCCTTTGAAAAAATAGTAATAGAATAAATGGAAGCAGCAGTGCTGATATACTCATTAAACTGATCGTAGCATGCACAAAATTGATGTAAGAAATAAAAATGCAATAGATCAATGCATACAAAAGCACGTATAAATATAATGCATAGTTTACTATTTTTGAAACACTCAAAGAAAAAAACTCCCCTCTCACATTAGAGGTTACCATAAATAAACAAATAAGGTAAAAAGAATAGATATTCGCATGCAATGATTCATCACATCATAATAAGGTTGGAATCATATATTTTCCAGATTATTGGCATAAACATTCGTTGATTTGTTACAATTGAAATCAGATCCATAAGGTAAATCATTGTATAATAGGAATGAAATAGAAGGAGGGGATTCACTTGAATAGTATAGATTATAAAAATATTCTTGTAGCAGTGGACGGCTCGGAAGAAGCAGAGTGGGCCTTAAAAAAGGCCATCTACTTAGCAAAACTCAGTGATGCTACCCTTGTGCTCACACACATCGTGGATACAAGGAATTTCCCTACTGTCGAAGCTTATGATATGACTATCCGTGATCACTCTGAAACCTTTGCCAATGAGCTATTGGACAAGTATAAAACGGAAGCCATTGCCTCCGGGATTACAAAGGTCCAAACAGAAGTTGCCTATGGTTCTCCTAAAGTTCAAATTCCAAGGGATTTAGCGAAAAAGCATTCGATCGATTTAATTGTCTGCGGTGCAACAGGCCTTAATGCAGTCGAACGTTTCCTTATCGGCAGCGTGTCGGAAGGCATCGTTCGCCATTCAAACTGTGATGTAATGGTCGTGCGTACGAATCAATAAGAGAAAATGATAAAAAGCTCGTTCGCCAAATTGGTGAACGAGCTTTTTCCTGTTATTCACTTACTAGTTTTTCCGCTTTTTCAATCGCCAGCAGGACTTGGGCAAAACCTGTACCGCCCGCACTGTTACGGCGTTTAACTGCCTCATAAGGATTTAATGCATCATAAATATCCTGATCGAACAACTCGGAAGCTTCCTGGAATTGTTCAATGCTCAGGTCGACTAAATAGCAGCCATTCTGGACACAGAACAATACAAGCTTCCCGACCACTTCGTGCGCCTCACGGAAAGGCATTCCCTTTGAAGCCAGGTAATCAGCTAATTCCGTCGCATTCGAGAAGTCATTTTTTGTTGCTTTTTCCATTATGTCCGTTTTCACTTTCATCGTTGAAATCATGCCGGCAAATATTTTAAGTGAACCAACAATGGTCTTAACCGTATCAAAAACGCCTTCTTTATCTTCTTGCATATCTTTGTTATAAGCAAGCGGCAGTCCTTTCAAAACAGTCAATAACCCCGTTAGGTTCCCATAAACCCGTCCTGTTTTACCACGGATCAATTCCGCCATATCAGGGTTTTTCTTTTGCGGCATGATGCTGCTTCCAGTGGAAAACGCATCATCCAATTCAATGAATTGGAATTCCTGGCTTGACCAGAGAATGATTTCTTCGCTGAAACGGGATAAATGCATCATCATTGTCGCGCTGTTGCTCATGAATTCAATGGCAAAATCACGATCACTTACCGCATCAAGGCTGTTTTCGTAAATTCCGTCAAATCCCAATAGCTCCGCACTGAGGGCACGGTCAATCGGGAAAGTCGTCCCAGCCAATGCCCCAGCACCCAATGGAGAAATGTTGATTCTTTTGAAACTCTCGGTGAAGCGCTGCTTGTCACGCTCAAGCATCCAAAAATAAGCCATTAAATGGTGGGCAAACGAAATGGGCTGTGCACGCTGTAAATGTGTATAACCTGGAATCAGCGTTTCCACATTCTTCTTGGATTGTCCCAAAATCGCTATTTGCAAATCATTGATGAGTTCCAGAATCACTTTCGTTTGGTTCCGCATATACAGATGAAGGTCGGTTGCAACTTGGTCATTACGGCTTCTTCCTGTATGAAGCTTTCCGCCAACTGGACCGATTTCGCTTATTAGCATACTTTCCAGGTTGAGGTGGATATCTTCCATCTCAACCTTAAAAGTCAATTCACCCTTCTCAGCTTTTTCCTGTAAACTTTTCAGACCCGCGATGATCTGATCCGCATCTTCTTCAGGTAAAATGCTGCATTGCTTTAACATGGTTACATGAGCTAAACTGCCTTGAATATCTTCAAGGACAAGTTCCTGGTCAAAGGAAATGGAAGCTCCGAACTCATCTACCCATTCTTCGGCAGATTTCGTAAATCTCCCTCCCCAAAGCTTGCTGCTCACACCGTCACCTTCTTGCTATTGACCATGCTGTTCACTTTCGTTGGAAGTCCCCATAGCTTAATGAATCCAACTGCTGCATCATGATCGAATTCATCCGCTTTTGTATAGGTAGCCAATTTTTCGTCATATAGGGAGTACTCGGATTTTCTTCCTTCAACAATCGCATGACCTTTGAATAGTTTCACACGTACCGTACCCGTTACATTCACTTGTGTTTCTTTCAGGAATGCAGCCAAAGCTTTTTGAAGCGGAGAGAACCAAAGTCCCTCATAAATCAATTCAGTCATTTTCTTCTCGATCACCGGTTTGAAGTGAGCCAGTTCTTTAACAAGCGTGATATCTTCAAGTTCTTTGTGTGCAGCTATCAATGTCATCGCACCAGGAGCTTCATAGACTTCACGTGATTTGATCCCTACTATTCTATTTTCAACGTGATCGATACGTCCAACTCCGTGTTTGCCGGCAATTTGATTCAACTCGACGATCAGGTCAGCCAATTTATAGTTTTTATCATTCAATGTAACCGGCACACCTTGTTCAAAACCAATTTCAATGATATCTGCAGTATCTGGAGTACATTCAAGGCTTGTAGTCAAATCATAGGCCTCTTCCGGCGGAGCTGCCCAAGGATCTTCCAGGATTCCGCATTCGTTACTTCTTCCCCAAAGGTTTTGGTCAATCGAGAACGGGCTCGCCATGCCAATCGGAACGGGAATCCCATTTTTCGCTGCATATTCAATCTCCTCTTCACGAGACCATTTCCAGTCACGAACAGGTGCAAGAACTTGCAAATTAGGGTTCAATGCGGAGATTGATACTTCGAAACGCACTTGGTCATTTCCTTTTCCCGTACAACCGTGCGCAACGGCAACCGCGTTTTCCGCTTCAGCCACTTCCACTAATTTCTTCGCGATCAGCGGACGTGATAAAGCTGATACCAATGGATATTTCCCTTCATACAAAGTATGTGCCTGAAGAGCCGTCAATGCGAATTCATCAGCGAATTCGTCCTTCGCATCAATGACATAGGAACTTACCGCACCAACAGTGATCGCTTTTTCCTTAATGAAGTCCAAATCTTTTCCTTCTCCGACATCCAAGCAGCATGCCACAACTTCATACCCTTGATCTTGTAACCATTTAATTGCAACGGAAGTATCCAAACCTCCGGAATATGCTAAAACAACTTTTTGATTTTCCATTTCCATCGTCCTTTCGTGTGAATAAAAATTCATCGTTTGTTATTTTTATTCAATCTATGATTAGTACTTTATCATCTTTATTAATGGAATACAAGGGGTATTTTAAAGATTTCGCTAAATAATCCGCTAATATTTTCAGGGAATTACACATTGGATGCTTCCGCGGGAATATAGTAAACTAGGAGTATGATAAATCGAAAAGCGGAGGGCATATGAGAGAACTATTTATCTATGATGAAAGGCTCGGCATCTCCATTCCCGATTTGAATCTGGAGTGGGATGAATATACAAAAGGCGAGCAGCAGCAAATACTCGTACATTGGGAGAATATCAGGGGAAGCATCCCGGACCGCATCAAGGAACTGGAATCAACGATTAACCGAAAGCAGTTTCGGCTCTCCGATGAGAGTAATTTCGCCAAATCATGCCAGCTCAATTCCGAAATTGCGGAACTTGCTTCCATCATCAATGATTTATGGCTTTGGTATCGTGCCAATCAAGCCGTGACGGAAAAGATGCATAATTAAGGCCTATTCCATGCAAAAAAAGCCACAGTTTAAAACTGTGGCTTTTTTTGCATCCCTCTTATAAATCCTTGCGAAGTTCACCGACGACATGTCCCAACTCCGGAAGAATCAATTTATTCATCGCAAGCCGAACCGCCCCTGATGAACCCGGGGTGGAAAAAACCGCTTTGTTGTTCACGACTCCGGCAATCGCCCTGGATAGAATGGCAGCCGCCCCGATATCCTCTTGATAGCTGAGCATACGGAAAATCTCGCCAAAACCGGGTATTTCCTTGGTCATCAATTCTTTGACCGCCTCGATCGTTACATCCCTTTTGGCGATGCCAGTGCCCCCATTTGTTAATATGACATCAACCATGCCGCTTTGGCTGCCAGAAGTGACCGCATCCTGAATCGCCTTCCGCTCATCTTTAACGATTACATAATCCGTCACTTCATGACCACTGGATTTCAATAATTCCTTCATCAGTGCCCCGCTTTTATCCGTTTCTTCATCACGCGTATCGGTGATGGTTATCACCATGCAGCGAACTGCCTCCGTGACGGCTTTTTTATGATTCTTGACACTCATTCTCCATCAGCCTTCTTCTCCAGTAAATAACGATATTGATAGAACTTCTGGGCAAATTCACTGACATTCCTGGTCATTTGATAATTGGATCCAGCCCCGATGGCCATGCTGATGAACGGTATGCCCCGAACCAGTTTTTTGCGGAAAACGGCAATGGATAATGCTTTCAACAGCTGCTTGAGCGGCTGTTCCATCCATGTAGGGTTTGTCAATTCTTCGATTCCTAAATAAAAATAGTCATCTTCTGCGGTCTGGACCTCACGGATCAATTCTTCCCAGGCTATTCCTTGGAGCCTCTTTGGCATCGCTCCTGCATTGAATACCTTAAGGGCGAGCATCATTTCAAACGGTGTATTCACCTCGACACCATAAGACATCGCAATCAGCTGTACGATCCTGACATTGATGACGGTCATGGCCGGGATATCGCTCCCCAGCAGAAGCAGGCCTCCTGATCCGCTCATCCCGCCTTGTGCAAAAGAATATAAACGATGCTTAGCGATATGCTGATTGGCTATGTAATTCAACTGATCGATCGATAAGTGATTCAAATCACTCAACGTTTCGATTTCTTCATGAAACACGCGCGCGGATGCTAAGATCCGCTCTCTTGCATCTATTTGAACTTGTGAGCTCTGAACCATGGCATGCAAATGAAAAAGCCAAGTATCAAGCTTTTCGAAAAACTGTTGTTGGACGTTTTCCGGAAGCAGGGCAAACCCCTGCTCCAACCATTTATCATATAATGCAGCAAGATCCGTTGGCTCATATTGATAGAGTTTTTCCTGCCATTCACTAATTTCATTCCAAACTTTCATTTCCCGGTTCGTGAATTCCATGCATCAAGCCTCCTATGTACAGAATTGGTGGATTCTCCCTTAAGTATACCATAGAAGGAAGCATTTCAGAGAATGGATGATGGCGATCCGGCGTTCCTGGATTGCCCGTACATAAAATCCATGAGAATGCGAATTCCGCTGATGAAATTTGATAAGCCCCCCTTACCAGAGAGATAAGGAGATCATTATAAAAGGCTGTTTTTCCATACTTTGTTGCTATTTACCAAGTAATCTGGAGTGGTTGATTTCCCCTCCAGATGCTCGCTTTCCGCGGGGCGGGCGGTGAGCATCCCCGGCGTAACGCCTGTGGTGTCTCACCTGTCCCGCTGCTCCCGCAGGAGTCTCGCGCTTCCGCTCCAATCAACCTTAAATCGTTTCGTTTTAAAAACAACAATCTTTACGAAAAGAACCTTTCTTTTTTTTTCACCGTTTTTGCCCTACCTATTTTCTTATTAAGAAACTGGACTCAAAACGGATTTCTAAGTAAACCATTTGTTCCACAATACTAGCGGCAAATCCTTTTTTTACTGTCATTCGATACCGCTAAATAATTACTCCCTCAACTCATAAAAAAAAAGGAGCTGCAATAACAGCTCCTTCTTCTGTGCATCCGGTTGTTTTCCCATCAGTGTTATCTTGATAGGGTGCCTTGCAGACGATTGGTTTCGGCGATTACTTTTTCTTCATCGATCGTTAAGCAGCGGCCTTCTTTCACGACCATTTTGCCATCAATGTATACGTCACATACGTCATTTCCGCGTGCTGCATAAAGCAGGTGCGAATAGGCTTCGCTCAGTGGCTGCAGGTGTTCTTTGTTATATGGGTAAATGGTGATGAAATCCGCTTTTTTACCAGCTTCCAGTGATCCTGTATGACCCATGCCTATCGCTTCGGCGCCCATTCTTGTGGCCATGGCGAGTGCTGTTTGGGCAGGGAATTTTGTGGCATCCTTATACATTCCTTTTTGCAGTAATGCGGCTGTCCTCATTTCTTCGAACATATCGAAGTTGTTATTGGAGGCGACGCCATCTGTTGCCACTCCCACTTTAATGCCTGCATCAAGAAGGCTGACGACATCGGCTATCCCAGATCCGAGCTTCAGGTTACTGATTGGATTATGGGCAACGCGAACATCATGCTGTTTTAGGATCGCCCGTTCTTCATCATTAAGGACTACACCATGTGCCATCACTGTGGGCTGATCGAACAGGCCTAGACGGCGAAGGTGCTCGACAGGACGCGATCCGTAACGTTTTTCGATGTCGAGGATTTCAAAGTCCGTTTCCGATACGTGGATGTGCACCATCAAATCATTCTCTTTTGCAATTCGTGCACTTTCCATGATCGCTTCAGGCGTGCAGGCATATGGGCTATGTGGTGCGACCATGGTAGTCAGGCGGCCATCGGCAAATGCTTTATAGTTTTTTGAAAACTGCTCAGCCCCCATGAGGTTCGCTTTTTGGTCTTTTTCGGTACCCAAGCTGAAGATCGTATAGGAAAAGGCTCCGCGCATTCCTGTTTCGCCTATCGTCTCCATGACAGCACCCGCATCTATTCCATTTGGATTGAACATATCGGAAAATGTCGTGGTTCCTGATTTCATCATTTCCATAATGCCTAGCTGTGAACTTACAGAGGCGATTTCCGTCGTAAACTGGCTTTCGATCGGCCATATTTTCGTTTCAAGCCATGGCTTCAGCAGCATATCGTCCCCGATACCGCGTAAAAGGGTCATTACAATATGAGAATGGGCATTCACAAGGCCTGGCATGATCCATTTCCCGCCAAGGTTGACCACTTGATCTGCATCTGCCAATTGTTGTTCATCATGCTGGCCGATGTAGGATATGGTATAATCTTGTACAATCATCATTCCGTTTTCGATGATTTGGTTTTCCTTATCCATCGTAAAAAATGTAGCATTCACATATATTGTTTTCATAAGTATTTCCTCCAAAGTCGTATCAGTATCAAGATGTCCTATTCCGCATTCTAAACTAGCACCTTACAGGTAATCAAGTAATTCCATATTATCAGGGGCCCTTTCACTTTACCTTAGGAACCTATTGGAAGAGCACCAAGCTGAATGCTTCCTTCAATTAAGTGGTTACCTTTGCAAAATCAGCTGCTTAAAAATATCTTCCCTTTATTGCTCGTGACAATAATCGCTTCTTGAACATTTTGAAGGCTGTAGTAAGAATCGGGCATCATGAACTTCAACTTTTCATCAGCAATGAACCCCATCAAAAGGTTAAATGTTTCATGCCACGTTTGAACGGAAGCCTGCTGATTCCAATGCCGAAGATGAAACATTTTAACATCCACTTTTGACCTTTGTGAAATTTCCGCCCAATTCACAGACTGTCCTGATAAAAGGCCAATCGTTAATAAAATGCCATTAGGCCGTACACAAAAAGCTAGTTCTGAACCATCGATGCCGCCCACTGAATCTATGGCCGCTTTCGCACCGCGCCCATTCGTCATTTCCATCACTGTATCATGCAATGATGATCGGGATGTATCAATCACATATGACGCACCATGTTTAAGCAGTTCTTCCGTATACTTATCGTTTCTCGTTACAGCAATAAGCTTAAATCCAAGAATCTTGGATAACTGGGCGAGTATACGGCCAATGGAAGATCCGCAAGCATTTACGAGTAATACATCATCCGGTTTCAAAGTTAATACTTCTGTACAGATTAGCCATGCGGTTACCGGGTTTATATATAATTGCGCTGCTATATGGTCTTCAATCGAATCCGGAATGACGATCGCCAGCTCCGCTGATGCTTTAACAAAGTCCTGCCAGGTCCCTTCACCGCGCAAAGGCAGAACACGCTTGCCTATCAGCTCTTTCGAAACAGCTGGACCCACTTCTTCAACTATGCCGACCCCTTCATAACCAGGTATGGAAGGCAAGGGGATTCGGTGGGAATAGGCACCGCGAATGGGCAGCAAGTCAGACGGATTAATGGGACGAGTGATCATCCGAACGAGGACTTCCCCCTCGAAAGGTTTTTGAATACATTTATTTTCAACCTTTAAAACCTTTTGCGGATCTCCAAACTCATAGAATTTAATACATTTGGCTTCCAAAATAATAGTCTCCTTTAATATATAAGTCTTTCCATTTTAACATTTAACTGTGGAATTATTATATTATGATTCTGGTTTTCCACGTTTTAATCCCTCCTTCCATAAATTTGTCGTTAAGAATCTTCTTGTTGTTCCAAGCATATGTTTTATAAAACGTTTTTTATTATGTACAAGAGGTGAAGAGATTGAATAAGGCAGGGAAAAATGATTTTGTATCTGGGTTTGTACCACATCACAATCATGGATCTGTTGATTATACTTCCATAGCGGACGGCCATGTCCATCAATGTTTAGATGTAACATCCCCGCCAATTTCATCACAAGAGGGAGGACATATTCATTATACTGAAGGATATGTGTTATTTGAGGATGGACATTCCCATTATTATAAGGCATATTCGGGCCCGCCCATTCCGGTTGGAAATGGAATGCATGTTCATTACTATGATTTTTATACAACGGAAGATGATGGGCATAGACATAGAATTACAGGGGTCGATCAACCTGCCCCAGGAAATAAATAAGAACAAAAAAACATCAGGGGGATGGGAAATCCCCCTGATGTTTTTTTTGTCTTCGATAGACTCTAAATGCATCTCTAACTTTATGAGAAATAGTTTTTCTAATCCTGAGATAAACCAATGGGAATGCATAGAGGCGTTTGATCGACAGGGTTTTCAATGATACAGCATTCCAGTCTGAATACGTCCTTGATCATCTCTTTTGTGAATACCGTTTCAGGCGGTCCCTCTTTATAGATTTTTCCCTGCTTGATGCTAATCAGATGATCGGCATACTGTGCCGCTTGATTCAAATCATGCAGAACCATGACAATCGTGCGTCCATACGTTTCGTTTAAATCGCGCAGTAATTCCAATATTTCAATTTGGTGCGCTAAATCTAGATAAGTTGTCGGTTCATCTAACAGTAAAAAGTCCGTTTCCTGTACCAAGGCCATCGAAATCCATGCTCTTTGCCTTTGTCCTCCAGATAATGCATCCAATGTTCGATCAGCGAACTCGGTCATTTTTGTTGCTGATAAGGCACGGTCGACAATCCTATGATCTTCTGGGGTTTGTCTGGAAAATAAGCCTTTGTGCGGATGCCTGCCATAATAGCATAGTTCCTTAACGGTTATATCTTCCGGAGCTTCCGGGGCTTGGGGTAAGATGGCCAATTTCTTGGCCACTTCTTTGGAAGATTGCTGATGAATGGCCTTTCCATCTAAATAGATCGTGCCTTGCTGCGGCATCAATAATCTAGCTAGAGACCGCAGAATGGTAGATTTGCCACAACCATTGGAACCAATGATTATACTGATCTTACCTTCAGGAATTTCCAAATCGATATTATCAATGATTCGATTTGCCCCATAAGAGAGCGAAAGATGCTCTGCTGATAATGTTGTCATGATATTCAGCCTTCCTTATGTTATTTTTCTTTCACGGCGCAATAGATATAAAAAATATGGTACTCCAATCACCGCAGTGATAATTCCGGCGGGGATTTCTATTGGAGGGAATAATCCTCTTCCCAGGCTATCGGCAACTAGTAGAAAGATAGAACCAAAAAGAGCTGAAGCGGGAAGTAAAACCTTGAATTTTGACCCGACCAGCCTCCTTGCAATATGGGGGGCGATCAAACCAATGAACCCAATGGAACCAACCGCAGATACACAGACTCCGATCAATATGACAGAAACGCTTAACAATATATAACGCAGTAATTTTGACCTTTCACCGAGACCTGTGGCTATATCGTCTCCAAGGCTCAGTACATCCATTTTAGAAGTTAATGCAATCAATACCGGTACAAGCACAAGACATGGAAGCAAAATGAATACTTGATCCCATCCTCTTCCCCATAGACTGCCAGTCAACCACAGCAATGTCGTGTTTACATCATCCGGGAACTTGACCATGAAATACTCTATGCCAGCTTGACATATGGCCCCTAAAGCGATTCCGACCAAAGCTATCGTATTTGGTTGTGCTCCTTTTTTATAAACGAATATCATCAAAATGGCCGCCATGACCGCCGCTCCGATAAAAGCTGAAAGAGGCAGTATGATAATGGGCGATTGCGGAAATAAAACAATGACGATAACTGCTGCCAAACCGGCCCCTTTGGTTACCCCAATCACATCTGGAGAAGCCAGCGGATTTCGAAGGACTCCTTGCAGAATGGCTCCGGCCGTGGCCAATCCGGCCCCCACTATCACGGCAATTAGAATGCGCGGTATGCGATAGTTGTGCAGAATGAATGTCTGACTTTGCATGCCATTTCCAAGGAAATTTTGGAGAATTTCTAAAGGTGAAATATAAATGGCCCCTAAGCCCAGGCTCACCATTGCTAAGATCAGCACGGTAGCCGTCAGCAACAGGATAATGGAATAAGGGGGCAAAGTTGATTTCAACCCAAATGTCCGTTTTAGTTTCATTGCTTAATATTCCTCCCTCTCTTCGCTAAATAAAGGAAGAATGGCGCACCGATCATAGCGGTTACGATCCCTACCGGCGACTCAAAAGGATAAGCGATGAAACGTGCGAGAATATCTGCGTACACTAAGAGTAAAGCGCCGAATAGTGCAGAAAAAGGGATGATTCTTCGATAATCCCCGCCCACCAGTCTCCTGACGATATGAGGAATGATCAATCCTACAAATCCCACCGGTCCTGCGACGGCAACCGAAGATCCTGCCAAAATGATCACCAATATTCCTGCTAAAATGCGGATTCGGTACACCCGCTGCCCAAGTCCCTGCGCCATATTTTCTCCTAAGACAAGGATGGAAACAGATCGAGAGAACATGGCAGCAACAAGCAGCCCGAAAAGAGACCAAGGAAGGATCATGTTCACATGCGCCCATGTTTTTCCATTAATGGACCCGACTAACCAATAGAGCACATCTTTCGCTTGTTCATTAAAGATGATCATGCCTTGCGTTAAAGAAGATAAAAAAAAGTGAACAGCCATTCCTGCCAATGCAAGCTTCACTTGGGTCATTCCCCCTCCCGAAGCAAAAGAATAGACTGCCATCCCTCCCACTGCTGCACCAATGAATGCAACGCAAACTAGAGACACGGAAGAAAGGTTAGGAAAGAAAACAAAAGCTGACACAATAAAAAATGAGGCACCGGCATTAACACCAAACACTTGCGGAGAAGCTAATGAATTCCGGGTAATGGCCTGCATGAGAGCACCCGCTACCGCTAAATTAGCACCGACCAACGCTCCAACTAAAGCCCGCGGCAATCGAAGTGTCCTGATAATAATCTGTTCCTTGGACGCGTCGGCATCAAAAAAGGACTTCAAAACCATTGATGCATCTATATCGGCCGCTCCCACAGAAATACTCGCCAGGATGCCTAAAATTAACAAAACGATTCCAGCTATAGCCGTATATAACACTTTCAGTTTACTTCTACCTACAGTTTCCATTGACTATACAACACACTTCCTATCAAAATTTAATCCTAATGGAAAGCGAAGTAAGAATGGGATCTCTTACTTCGCCTTTGTTCGTCTATTCTTCTCCAAGCATTTTTAAAGTGTCTTTAGCAATGGCCTCTGCGGATACAACACCGCGGTATCTCGTCCATAAGTCTCGATCAACACTATACACTTGTCCGTTTTTCACAGCCTTCAAGTCTTTCCAAAGAGGATTGTCTTTCCACTCATCAGTTAGTAACTTACCCTCATTGTTTGCTAAAAGCAGCACATCCGGATCGATCTCGACAAGCTGCTCCAGATTCATCTCGGCATGTGGCAGTTCCTGCTGGATGGCATTTTTCAATCCCATGCGCTCAAGCAATTCACCATCATAAGAAGATGAAGTATGGGCTTGGAATGAAGTATCTCGTACAACCGCTGGTAAAACCGTCATATTTGAATCGACAGTAAGCTTTGATTTAAGTTCCTTAATCGTTTTTTCATGCTCGCTCAATCTTTTTTCTGCAGCATCTTCCTGATTTACTGCCTTTGCAATCGTTTTAAATGACTCCAGATTTTCTTGATAGGTAGATTCCCGGCTTTTTAAAACGATGGTTGGAGCAATCTGCTGTAAATCTTTATAAATCCCTTTATGCCGCTCAGCATCCGCAATGATTAAATCCGGCTGCAAAGAACTGATCACCTCTAAATTAGGCTGCTCGCGTGTTCCTACAGAAGTATAATCCATCTCTTTACCTACAAGTTTTGTAATCATCTCTTTTTTGTTGTCATCCGAAATCCCGATAGGTTTTATCCCTAGCGCATTTAAAGAATCAACGAAAGACAGCTCAAGCGTAACTATTTTTTTCGGAGTATCTTTCATTTCCGTTTCTCCAATTTCATGCTTAATCGTCCTTATTTCTTGATTACTTGTATCAGCAGAAGTCTTCTCTGCCTCTGTTGTTTTTTGAGAATTATTACATCCTGATAACATCACCATAATAGCAAGTAACAGGATGAATGCTCCTCCCCCAAACGTTCTTACTTTTCTAGATCCCCTCATACTTTGCACCCTTCCCGTCATCTATAACTTCTTCACGAGTTAATCATAATTGAAAATGATTATCATTATCCTGCTGTTATGATAAAGTCATAGATTGATACCGTCAATATTAATGAAGTTTTGTGAATAAAAATCATTATGGCCATTAAGACAATCTGCATGCATTTTATTGATAACGTGAAGTACACATGCCATGATAGTCTTAAACTACCGGTTTAACAGTTAATCGATGAAAATCAAGTTTGCTTCAGTTTTATGAGGGTTCATAAATCCTCGAACGTCGATTTCCACTCCAGACACTCGCTCCCATCAACTTTGTTTTGAAATTTTTAGCTCAAACATTTTTTGTTAGCAAACGAATATTGGTTTGACGCTCAGCTTTAAATGACAGATGGTAGTTGTATTTAATATAGGCTCCGACTCAAACTAAAAAAGAGCAAACCCGTTAAGGTCTGCTCTTTCCTGTTTCAATAATCATTTTCTATTGATCAGCATCTCTTCAAGAGGAAATTCTTCATTGGAAGCTTCTTTTTTTGAGCGTTTTATGGATGTTTTGATAAGAATGGTTGAAGCAATTGATAATGCCCCCATGATCAGGTAACCTGTGGATCTTGAAAACACTTCAATCAAGATGCCAATTAGGACGGGTCCCAAAAACATTCCAGCCGAATATAAACTTTGGAACAGGCCCATTCTCGTAGATTGTTTAATCTCCGGTATATTTTCAACAGCCCAGGAAGTGACGACCGTGAAGATCAGCCCGTAACCGAAACCTTGGAATGCCTGCAATAGAAAAAGCATCGTTAAATTTTCAGCATAAGGAATCAATATGATGATGACCCCTTGTAATGCCGCTCCTAAAATCGCCGTATTCATTAAACCGATTTTTTTATAAAAAAGGGCTCCGCATAATCCTGCGGCTAAGCCATATATGATCAGGTGTGTGTTTGCCAGCATGCCAATCAATAGCGGATTTGCTCCGAGGTCGGTTGCCACTAGAGGTGTGAACGTATCCCTTGTTCCAATGGTGACCATCAAGGCAATCGTTGCCAAAACGGAAATGACCCAGATTTTTTTATCGGTGATTTGCTCGACAAGTATTTTCTTATCGTATTTTACTCTTACCCCTTTAATACTTAGGTCTTTTGTGAAAAATGTTAAAACGAGTGCAAGTATGGCGGCGGCCACCGCTACTAAAAAGCTATACCGATACCCATAATTATTGGCCACTACTGCACCGATGGTTGTCCCTAGTATGGAGCCAACCGGCGATGCAACACCCAATATCGCCACGGCTCTTGCAGCTTCCTTCACACCAAAATAAGAGGCGAACATAACATTGTAAATAACCCAGGTGGAACCTGTTAACCCGTCCGAAATCTTCCCAAGGTACAATGTGGTTGCATTTGGTATGAAAAAGGCTAGCGTCCACATTACAATCGTTATCAGCAACCCGATTTGGATGAACAATCTTCTTTTATGCAGCATATCCGAAAATACGCCAATCGGAAGTCGTGTCAATAAGGCCACAATCCCTGAAATGCCGATTATACTGCCTATAATAACGGAATCGAACCCAAGATCTTTAGCATAAGAGGAGATAAATGGATCAAATGCGGTAATGGTGACAAAGAACAACAAGCTAATGATAAAGAATAAGATGGTTTCTTTCCGATTATTAATTTTATTAGTTTTGTCCATATATTCCACCCTTTCATTCCCCTCCCTTTCGTCCCACTGGACAGAAAGGCGATGCTATTAGTATTTACACATGTTCTCCTATATTTTCCGGGGCTAATCTGCAGATACAGCCCATCCACCTGGCACTCATTCCAGGCAGATTGGGAATATCCATTTCTTCAAGGGCTGCAGCAGAAGCATGTCCTTAATTCTTAATTGAATGCGTTTTCAGCAATCATAATCATTTAGAAGCACACTCTGTCAACCTGACTGTGGCCGATAATTTATGGCCTTCCAAGCCTTCGATTTCGGATTGATCTTCCGCATGGGATGCCAGGAATTGAATGCCTTGACCTGTGATTTCCTGATGTGTCATGACCTTCACATAACTTCCTGCCCAAAGTCCCCCTGTATATCTTGCTGCTTTTTGAGTCGGCAATGTATGGTTCGTTCCAGATACTTTATCAGAGAAGACGACGGAACTGCCTTCATCAAGGAATAATGATCCATAATTAGTTAGCTTATCCATCAACTCACGGCTATTATTGATATGCAAATGCAGATGTTCAATGGCATAATCATTGCAAATATCCAGTCCTTCTTGTAATGAATCTGCATAAATGATTTCCCCTCTTTTTTCCCATGATTCGTGTGCAGGGGAAGATGGTGAGAAGGTTTTCAAAAAGCCTTCGATTGCTTTTTCTGTTTCTTCGGCAACCGTTCTGGACGTTGTGACAAGAATGGCCCGTGCGTACGGATCGTGTTCGGCCTGGGCAAGTAAATCGGCCGCTATTTTTTGAGGTGAAGCCGAATCATCAGCAAAAACCATCACTTCACTTGGTCCGGCAATAAGGTCTATGCCCACTTTACCGAACACTTGACGTTTTGCTTCTGCTACAAACCGGTTTCCTGGTCCAGCGATGATATCCACTTCCGGGATGGATTCGGTCCCATATGCCATGGCAGCGATGGCCTGCGCCCCGCCAATTGCAAAAATGTCTGTAGCACCGGAGCGGATCAAGCCATATAAAACGGCCGGATGGATACCGCCTTCATAATTGGCCGGGCTTGCTGCAACGATTCTTTTTGCTCCTGCTACCTTTGCCGGTGCAACGACCATGGGTCCTGATGATAATAACGGGAATCTCCCCCCTGGAACATAAGCCCCCACCTTTTCAATCGGTACGATTCTATGCCCCATCTTAATACCCTCGCCAAAATCCTTTTCGAATGGAGTGAGGCAGCTCAACTGTGCTTTAGCAAAATCGGATACTCTATCCACGACTCGATCGATCAGCACCTTTACCTCTTCTGGAAGAGTCCTGATACAATGCTCGATCTCCTCTTCACTAACCCGGACCGGACGATCGGAATCACCGAATTTTCTTTCATATTCCCGTACGGCGTCATCCCCGCCTGCTTTTACATGTTCAATAATCGACTTCACCGTTTGTTCCACGTCATGTGAAGAAGTCTGTTCAACTACGTCCGCTTTTTTCATATATTCCATCCTAATTTCCCCCTAATCGTTGTTTAGTGAAGAGACGGCTGCAGTACAGCCGTCAACTGGCAATCATGATACGCCGGTAAAATTCCCATCATCCATTATGGATTCACCATCTTGTTGTGATTCGTTTTCATCTGGCAAATAGATTTGACGCAACACTTCCATTCCATCAAACAATAGCCATTCCTCAGAGATTTTTTCATTACGGATTTTATAGTGGCTGATGCCGGCAATATCAATGGCTTTTCCGCTAGGGGCTCCGAAGTATCCCGTTCCTTCGTGCACTCCTTGTATTCTCCAGCGAACCGCTACATCCCAATCACTGTCAGAACCGCGCCTATTGCAAGTTACCCTCTCAAGAATCACCTTCCCATTCGGTATGGAGGCAAAGAGGCTCATGAACATTCCTTGAATTTCACTTACTCCGATTACATCCTTGTTGCAGACATAATGAACGACTGCATTTTCCTCATAATATTCCCGAACAAAGTTAAATGAGCGCCGAGCCCAAATTCGATTGAATACAAGCTGCATGAACTCCCCTATCTCGAACTCATCAGAGGATGGCGTGAATAGTTTTGGAGGAAGCCCCGTTTCTGCTGTCTCTTTAAATCCAAACTGAATAGCAGGAGCAAGCTTCTGCGTACTTTTAGCCATTTTTTTAGCAAACTCGACCGGATCCAAGCCAAGTTGCAGGACCAGATGATATGTATCCATAACAAGCCATTCTTCGTAAATCTTATTATTTAAGATCATACAATCAGCGCTTGTTCTGAACATCACTTTCTTTCCTGTGGCAGGACCGTATAAACTATCTCCAAGGTTCGTTGCAACTGAACGGCCCCGGTGTGAAGTGAAAAATCCTGCTTCATCATCCCCCGACCAGATTACACTCCATCCCAGCCCTTTCCGATCCGGAAAAGCATGCAGTGTTTGCAGCGTACCTGAGATGACTTCGTTAACCCCATGGCTATTGATCAACCCTTTATGAACGGATATGCTTGTGCTATACGTATCGTAAATAAGTCCGATGTCTTTCTCTTTCCAGATTTGCCGTGTGATTTTCACGATATAATCAACGATGTTGTTGTATTCCGGGTCAAAGCCGTTCATCCTTTGTTTCTTTTGATTCGTTTCTTCTATATTAATGTAATCATAATCATCTTTTGTATCGAGCATATTAACGTCTTCAGCATCCGCATAGAAGATGAAGTTCGGTGTTTTCTTGACCGGTTGGCTTGCATTCATTGTTGTTTTTTCTTCTTTTGGAGCTACTTGCACTGAACCTGTCTTTTTTTCTGCCATTATTACCATCCTTTTCGTATAAAGTAGTTTCGTCAAAATGCTGTACTTCTTGTAAAGTCATTTAACAGATTGAGTGGCCTTGCCAGCAGAGACAACATCATTTAACGCAGACGTAATCACATTATTCAATATGACCCCGACATATTGGGCGCCTTTGTCAAAAGCCGCATTAGCGGCAGCGCTGCTACTGGCTACGGTACCAATTGGCATATCGAGCTCTTTCCCTTTTATGAACAGTTCCTCGATGACCTTCTCCACTTCAGGATGATTTGCGCCTTCCAGTTGGTATCCCATGTTCACCGAGAGGTCTGTAGAACCGATAAATGCCAAATCAATACCAGGAACTGTTGCAATGTCTTCAAAATTGTTTGCTGCAGCGAGTGTCTCAATATGCACAATTATCATAACATTTTCATTACTCTCATCTAAATAGGGTTTTCCGCCATCTTTTCCGTAACGCGCCGGTCTGGTCGAATACGATACTCCCCTATTTCCATATGGAGGGAATTTAGCCCGCTTAACTACCTCAAGTGCCTCTTCTTTTGTATTGACCATTGGTACTTGTACACCTTTTGCTCCGCGATCTAAAGCCTTTTGAATACTGGAAGGGTCATATGAAACCCGGACGATCGGGACAACCCCGACAGAATCCGCCGTACGGATAATGTTTTCAAGCTCTGATGCACTGAATGCACCATGCTCGTCATCTATTACGACGAAATCAAAGCCGGCATAACCGAGCATTTCGACTAATGGCGGGGAAGTTAGCCCCAAAAATGCACCAAGAACTTGTTCCCCGCGTTTGATTTTTTCCTTTATGGCATTCATCGTCTTCCCTCTCTTTCTGCAGACTGTATCTCGTTCCATGCTGAATAATCACGTCCAGTTCCCGGCACTTCAATTACCTGACAACCATTTCCTCAATGCAGAGCTCACTTTTTCAGGCTGTTCTAACGTACTTAAATGACCCGAATGACTTATGATTTCAAGGCTCGCCGCCGGGATGTTCTCTTTTAGAAATTCAGACATATGAACAGGACATACCCTGTCTTCCTTTCCTGCCAAAATCATGGTCGGACATTTAATAGCAGCAAGGATGGGACGTTGGTCAGAGCGCGTCATCACGGCTTTTAACTGATTGATATACCCTTCTTTGCCGACTTTTTCCGCCATATCGATGATCTTTGAAACTAATGCTTCATCATTCCTCCGGTCTGGATGGATTAACACCGGGAGAAGATGATTGCGTGTAATATCGAGAAATTGGCCATTATTCGCCATTTCGATGAACCTCTCCCAGCCTGTTATTTGTTCAGGCTGGGGAGGGTTTGGATTCGTATCAAGTAACGCTAGCTTCATGACCCGTTCCGGTGCTATTCGCATGATTTCCAGAGAAATGATGCCACCCAGGGATAAGCCTGCAAGTGCAAACTTATCAGGTGCCTCTTCCAATACCGACTTTGCGATTCCTTCTATAGTATCAGCCTTCGATACATCACAGACTTTCACATCTGCTAGATCTGATAGGTTCACCATTTCCCATAGACGCTCATCACAAAGCGTACCCGGAAGCAAAATGAGCGGTACTTTACCCATCCTTATTTTTCACCCATTTTCAATTTATCGGCAATTTCCTTTTCAAGTTCTTCGAAGTTATCCGGTTTAATCATTTTGCCTAAATCATTGGCAAAGAATCCATATTCAGCTGCATCCTTGATCACTTTTGGCGACCAGTAAGGGTCTTTTCCATCAAATACTTTATGTTGTTCTAGAACGGCGAAGATCCAAGCATCCTCTTCACTGATGTTTTCGAAACCTCTCCATAATCCTGGCGGTAATGAAATTAAGTCCCATTGATCGATGATCGTTTCGCCATCAATTTCATCAGGACCCTTCCCCCAGTAGAAACGCCATTTTCCTGAGAGAGGAAGGAAGGATTCAATGTAATCATGCGTATGGTAAGCAGGACCGTTTCCTTTCTGGGCTTTCACCATTCCGATTTGAAAACCATGCGGCTCGGTAATTTCAGGTGTGAAATTATCATTTTCGCTTGCTGTATCCCCAATTAATGTATAGTTGATGCGTTGATGACCCGGAATGATACTATCAATGAACATTAACGGTATTCCTTTTGATTTCATTTGGTCGAAACGGACGATCCAATTGTTTTCCATTTCCTCATTCGTTACCGCTTTTTTTACTTTAGGTTCTTGTACTGACATTTTAATTTCCCCTTCCGTGTTCGTTAATTTTTTTATTTTCATGACCGCGCTATTTAGAGAGTAAAGACGGCTAATTTTAATTCAGTCATTTCCTCGACTGAATACTTAATTCCTTCCCTGCCAGTCCCGCTGTTTTTCACTCCGCCATATGGCATGTGATCCACCCTGAATGATGGTATGTCATTCACGATGACACCTCCGACCTCAAGCCGTTCAACAGCATCAAAAGCTTTTGGCATCGAAGTCGTATAGACGCCTGCTTGGAGGCCGTACAAAGAATCATTCACAAGGTCGATGGCTTCATCCCATGTTTTATAGGAATTGACTGAAACGATGGGGGCAAATGCTTCTTGGCAGCTTACTTCCTGTGTTGCCCCCGCATTTTTGATGATGGTTGGTTGAAGGATCGCCCCTGTTCTTTGACCGCCATATGCGACTTCCGTTCCAGCGTTTCTAGCCGATTCGATCCACCCTTCCACTCGTTTTGCTTCATTTATACTGATCAACGCGGAAAGATCTGTATCTTCCGATTCCGGATCTCCAAATTTTAGCTGCTTCGTCTTTTCGGTAAACTTTTGCAAAAATGACTCATATACATCTTCCTGTACATAAATTCGCTGGACAGAGATGCAAACCTGACCTGAATAGGCAAAGGAACCTTCGACACAGCGCTGTGCAACGGCATCCAAGTCAGCAGCACTGTCGATGATGACAGCAGAATTGGAACCAAGCTCCAATGTCACCTTTTTCAAGCCCGCTCTTTCTTTGATCCCCAAACCGACTTCGACACTTCCTGTAAATGTGACCATTTTAATTCTCGGATCAGTGACCAATACATCGCCGACAACGCTTCCTTTACCAGTGACTACATTCAGGGCGCCTTTAGGTAAACCTGCTTCTTCGAAAATTCCGGCTGCGGCCAATGCACTAAGCGGTGTCTGTGAAGCCGGTTTTAAAATGACCGAGTTGCCTGCAGCAAACGCGGGACCAAGCTTATGTGCCGCTAAATTAAATGGAAAGTTAAATGGTGTGATGGCAGCAATGACGCCGAGCGGTTCACGCTTTGTATAAGCAAAGCGGCCTTTGCCATTTTTAGCGGCATCCATCGGAATCGTTTCACCATGAATCCGTTTTGCCTCTTCTGCTGCAAATTTGTATGTTTCAATCGTGCGTAAAATTTCGCCCCTTGCCGCCTTTAATGGCTTAGCATTTTCCTTAGCGAGTATTAATGCACATTCCTCAAGTCTTTCCTTGAAAATTTCGGCTGCACGTTCCAGGATATTGGAGCGCTCAAGGGCTGTTAGCTTTTTCATTTCTTTTGCACCTTGTTCCGCACATTCTATCGCTTTTAGTACCGTCTCCTTTTCTGCCAAAGGCACTTGCGCGATCACCTTGCCGGAATAAGGGGACCGAAGATCGTAATTATCATTTCCTTCCAGCCACTCGCCGCCGATGTATAATCTCTTTTTATCGGAATTTGTCGTGATCAAGTCAGTTTCCCACCCTTCCTTTAAAGGCGCTTTGATAGATTCCGAGAATCTTTTGTTCATTTAGCTTATAAGGAGTGTTCGATAGCAAGCGATCAATTTTGGCCGCCTGTTCCGCCAGCATCGGTAATGATTCCTCTTCAATCCCAAGTTCTGATAACGATGTAGGTAAATCAAGATCCTCCAGAAGCCGATACATATAATCAACAACTGCCTTCAATGCTTCGCTTGGCTGTGATTTGAAATCACCCAACTGTAAAAAGGACGCTACCTCCATCATTTCTTCCGTGCATGTCTTCCCAATCACTTCGAAAACGAATGGCATTAAAAGGGCATTTGCGACACCATGCTCAATATGGTATTTACCGCCTAGCGGATAGGCCAGTGCATGAACCGCCCCAACCCCTGCATTTGCTAGAGCCACACCCGCTAACGAACTTACCCAGCTCATTCCTGTCCGTGCATCCAAATCATTTCCGTTATGGACAGCTCTCGTAATGTTCGAAGGAAATAGTTTCATTGCTTTCTCTGAATAAACTTTCGTAAGCGGTGTTGCCTTGATGGCAATATAAGATTCAATGGCATGTGTAAAGGCGTCCACCCCTGATGCCGCAGTAACTCGTGCCGGGCAGGAAATGGTCAATTCCGGATCGATGATCGCTACATCCGGAAGGAATACCGGGCTTACGATCCCTCTTTTAACTTGCTGCTCTTCATCACCGAAAATGGCATTCATAGTCACTTCCGAACCTGTTCCTGAAGTTGTCGGCAAAAGAATGCATTTAACCGCTCTCGATTTCACCACTTTTTCACCGTTTAGATAACTAGTTATATCGTCTTTCCCGCATAAAGCTGCTGTTGCTTTTGCTACATCCAGTGCACTTCCCCCGCCGATTCCGATGATTACATCACATTTTTCGGCATCTATCGTTAGTACGGCCTCCTTCAATAGCTGAAACGTCGGCTCTCCCGATATCTCCGTATATGTAATGGTTGGTACGGATAGAGGCTTAATATGATCCAATACTTTTTGGACAACGCCAACTTTTTCCAGTCCCTTGTCACTTACAATCGCAACCTTCTTGGCTCCCAGCTCTTCGATTTCCTTTACTAACGTCGTAAATGCCCCAACACCAACCCGGAAAACTGTCGGCATTCGAAAATCTTGGATTATATTTTGAGCAATAGACATCATTCACCCTCCTTTTGAATACGTATTCAAAAAACTCACCAGACAGTCCAACCGCCATCGACCACCAATGTTTGACCTGTCATCATATCTGAACAATCTGATGCCAGGTAGACCACGCCGCCAAATAAATCCTCCGTTTTAGCAAGTCTGCCAAGCGGAATCCTGCTCAATACTTCATCTTTGAACGTTTCATCTTCAAACATCTGCTTGGTCATCGGTGTTTCAATGAAGGTTGGAGCAATGGCATTGACATTGACTTGATGCGGTGCCCATTCTATCGCAAGCGCTTTCGTCAGCTGTGTAATTCCCCCTTTACTGGAGGAGTATGCAGCCCGTTTGTAATAACCGACGAATGCCATTTGCGAAGACATGTTTATGATCTTGCCTTTTTTTTGGTCGATCATATACTTCCCTGCCGCTTGGCTCGTAAAAAATACACTTTTTAAATTAATGTCGAGGACCGTATCCCACTCTTGCGATGTCAACACTTCAGCTGGCTTTGCCACGTTTATTCCTGCATTATTTATTAAAATATCAATCTTACCGAAGTGTTTGTATATCCCTTCCATCACTTCCGCCGTTTCATCAACCTTTGTTAAGTCAAATGACACGGGTAAAACATTTACACCGGTTTGCCCGATTTCATGTGCTGCTTCTTCAAGTTGCTGTTTGTTGCGGGCAACTATCGCTATATCGGCACCGGCCTGTGCAAGCAAATGGGCTAAGTCTTTACCGATTCCTTTACTTGCACCTGTTATGATGGCCACCTTACTGCTTAAATTAAATAAATGATTTATATCCAATCTATCACCTATCTTTACCTCATCGAGGCGATTTTTCATTTTGCATTTTGATTTTGAATACGTATTCAAAATGATGCAAAACACTTGTTAGCGATTACAAATTAAAATATAAACAACTTTCTGACTTTTGTAAATAGTAAAATTTAAAAATGCCAGATTTTTTATGAGAGTCAATACACGTAAGCTCCGATCCCAAAACCGGCCATTCCCCTTAATCTTGTACGGGGGCTGGCCCTGTTGTTTTACGGACCATCAGTTCAGGCTTAAGGAAAATTTGTATGGATGAAGATGTTGTTTCCTTATTTTCGATAAGATAGATTAATTTTTCCAGAGCTGTTAAAGACATTTGATCCATTTGTTGGGATATTGTGGTCAGCCCTATGAATTCATTAGCGGACAATCTTATATTATCAAACCCAACAACCGATAAATCAGCAGGGATTTTCAAATTCAGGCTTGAAGCTGCATCTAGGACTGCGAGAGCCATCTGATCGGATGCGGCAATGATTGCAGTCGGCCTGTCCTTCTTTTTCAGCAGTTTTTTTGTAAATGAATATATCTTGTCATAGGAAAATTCACTATTGAAAATCAAGCCTTCATCAATTTCATACCCGTTCTCCATCATCTCTTCTTTATAACCTACCGTTCGCTCATATGTTGCCAAGTATTTGGATGGGCCGGATATTTTCGCTATTTTTTTATGTCCTAATTTTATTAGATGCTTAACAGCGAGCCTGGCACCTTTATTATTGTCCATTACGATGAAATTAACGTCCTTGATATCGAGGAAACTATTATATAATAATACGGGAAATCCATTATCATGTAACTTCTTAATTTTTTCAGTATAATTTTTACTAACGCTTGTAAGGATGATTCCCTCTACCCTTTTGCCAATCAGCAAATTAATGGCTTGTTCCAAGTTTTCATCTTTATGCCCCGTATTGTAAACGATGACATCATATTTTAATTCTTGTGCCCTTTCTATGATGACTTCCGCCGTTTCGGCAAAGAATGGATTTGAAATGCTCCCCAATATCAACCCTATTGATTTGGTTCTTTTTTCAACGAGGCTTCTGGCAATTTCATCCCTTGTAAATCCCAGTTCATTAATGACAGCAAGAACCTTGTCACGCGTATTTTTCTTAATATAGGGGTAATCATTCAGCACCCTGGAAACGGTTGATTGTGAAACACCCGCTATTTTGGCCACATCTTCTGTCGTCACTCTCTTCATGCTTCATAAATCCTTTCTACGTCTAGTAATTGTTATCCTAGGAAACTAAAATAACGTATGTATATCAATATAAACATTATGATTTCCCTTTAATATATCATAATATTTAAAATTTTACTTCCAGTTATGGAACTCTTTTGGGTTTTGGATGCGTCAGGTGTACTTTTCGGAAAATTAAAAGTAAGCGTTTGTTGCTTATCTTATCCTATAGGAAAAAGAGCCGATCTTTAAAGATGGGCTCTGGAGATAAGCTCGATATTAATTGAGTTTGTAAAAATCGTTGATTTCCACTACAGGCACTCGCTTTCCGCGGGCGGTCCGGAAGCCTCCTCGGCGCCTTTGCGCCTGTGGGGTCTTCCCTGGACACGCTTTTCCCGCAGGAGTCTCGTACCTTCCGTTCCAATCAACTTTGCCTTTAAAACTTAGATGGATCTCTTTTTGTCTATAAACTGCTGTAACTTCTAGACTGTAGACAAAATAAAACACTTGATGTCAGAAATCCGCTCCCTTTCCGCCGACTGTCTGCCAAGCCGCATCAAAGCAAGCGTCTGTGGGGTCTTGGCTAGCTAGTTTTTCGGCAGGAGTGTCGCAAATTTCTTCAATCCTTTGAGGGTTCCAAACAATTTAAAACCATTAAGGAATCTTGTTTAATGCCAAGGTCCGGAATGATACCATTCCGAACCCCTTTGGTAGACATAATTAAGTTGTCAAAACTTACACGTTGTTTGGAACGTAAGGCACTCGCCTTCCAGGTTTCAGTGAAACTTAGCCTTTAAAAAGCGATACAGGCCATCTTCTCGATATGAATACTCCGTCACTTCATCGGCTTGTTCTTTGACAAGGTCAGTGGCGTTTTTCATGGCAACGCAATGTCCGGCGAGTTTAAATAGCGGGAGGTCATTTTCACCATCGCCTACAGCCAGGATATTTTCGGGTGCTAGCTGAAAATGTTTCAGCAGCAGTTGGACGCCTGTTGCTTTTGTGATGCCTTCCACGGTCACTTCTACATTATGATGGGTGGAGGAAGCTGTGGTAAAGGCATTGTACTGCTTGATTTTCCCCAACTCCGCTTTCCATTTTCGAATCGTCTCCATTTCATTGCTGAAAAAGTAGATCTTGGCGACGCTCTTTATATCCAGTTGTTCTGACCATCTTATCTTGTCTTCGACTGCATCCTGTCTTGATAGCCATTCATTTTCATCGACTGTCTCAGGTTTTCGTATCAAACCTTGTTTAACCATATAGTCTTTATCTTTAAGTAATGCCATCCTTGTTCCTTCGTTCGGATGAACTTCGTAAAAAATCTCTTCCGCTCCTGCTTTGGCGACCAATTCTTCGACAAGTTCCGTCGACAGGGCGTGTTCGACAATCTGTTCCTTTCCGATGAATACGGACATTCCATTGGCGGTCACCATTCCATCGGCCTCCATGCCGGCCGGTAAAACGTCCCTCACCTCTTCCAGCGTTCTTCCTGTTGCAATGAAAATCAGCTTACCGCTTTCCCTAAGTTCGCCTATGTATTGTTCCAGCGTCTCATTCACAGTATTTCTTTCGTTCAATGTCGTGCCATCCAAATCAAGCACAATCGCTTTGTTGGCCATGCCTTTCACCTCAAAAATCAGAATGATGATGAAAATGCCAACAGCCCATTATCTATAAGATCTTAGGCTGTTGGTTTCATTCATATATTTTTACTTCTGTACGTTATCAGTATAACATTTTAGGATAATCCTAAAAGTTTCATGACACTCAGGATCAAGAGACCTACCACACCGAAGTCCGAATCACCAAATGTGGTGCCTTCAAACCCTACATCCCCCAAGAAGACCAGGAGTATTGCCGGCAGGAAACTGATGATGAGTCCGTTGGCAAACGACCCAAGCATCGCTCCGCGTCTGCCTCCCGTGGCATTTCCGAAAACACCTGCTGCAGCTCCGGTGAAGAAATGCGGTACGAGCCCAGGAACGATTACTTTCAATCCAAGTGCCGGAAGGAGGAACATGGATAGTAGTCCAGCCAGGAAACTGAATAGAAACCCGATGATCACTGCATTTGGAGCGAATGGAAAGATGGTCGGACAGTCCAATGCAGGTTTTGTATTCGGCGCCACTTTATCGGCAATACCTTTGAATGCAGGGACGATTTCAGCGATTAACATCCGTACTCCTGCAAGGATGATGTAGACTCCCGCAGCAAATGTTATCGCCTGGATGAAAGAGAATACGATGAAGTTCGAACCGCCGGATAATTCCGTCTCAATATAGTTCTGACCGGCAAACAATGCGACGATCACGAAGAACATCGTCATCGTAAGCGATACAGCGACCGATGTGTCCCTCAGGAATCCTAAAGACTTGGGAACCTTGATTTGCTCTGTCGTTTTTTCCTTATTTCCAAACCATTTTCCCACAGTCGCGGATACGAAATATCCGATTGTCCCGAAATGGCCGATGGCAAAATCATCGCTGCCGGTGATCTTCCGTACGTATGGCTGAAGGAGGGCTGGGAACAACACCATGCATACTCCTAATAGAATGGAGCCGACCAAGATAAGCGGAAATCCGCTGAGCCCGCCGACGGATAGGGTGACTGCAAGTAAACAAGCCATGAATAAGGTATGGTGTCCCGTTAAAAATATATATTTAAATGGCGTGAAACGAGCAAGCAAAACATTGACAACCATCCCAAATACCATGATAAGTGCAGTCGAAGTCCCAAAATCACTTTGGGCGGCTGCGACGATGGCTTCGTTATTCGGTATGACGCCTTGTACGTTGAATGCATGATCGAACATTTTACTGAATATATCAAGGGCGCCAATGAGCACTGCCGCTCCCGCTCCGATGATAATGAAACCCATGACGGTTTTTAGCGTTCCAGATACGACATCCGCACTGGATTTCCGCTGTAACAGCAGTCCAATGAGGGCAAACAGCCCCACAAGTATGGAAGGTGTACCCAAGATGTCATTCATGATAAGTTCCAGCATTGCCTCTCCCCCTCTTCTTTATGTTATCTTCTTATAGATGTGAAGTTAATTTCGATGTGATTTCAGGAATGCTCATCATGTTTTCCAGTGTGACGATCGTCCGGGTTCCATCATCCAGCTGACCGACAATATCCGCCGCTCCCAGGAAAATATCGGCCTGAACCGTTTTTGCTGATGCCAGATCCGTATGATCCACCTCGGCTGTCTTCCCCATTTCCGTCAATGCTTTCTTCACATTCATCTCCATGATGAAGCTGCTTCCCAATCCATTTCCGCATACTACCATGATTTTCTTCATATCAATCTCTCCTTTTTTTATCCTACGTGCATTTCCAATTTTGATTTGATTTCAGGGATGCTCATCATGTTCTCCAATGTGACGATCGTCCGGGTTCCATCATCCAGCTGACCGACAATATCCGCCGCCCCCAGGAAAATGTCAGCTTGAACCGTTTTTGCAGATGCCAGATCCGTATGATCCACCTCGGCCGTCTTCCCCATTTCCGTCAATGCTATCTTCACATTCATCTCCATGATGAAGCTGCTTCCCAATCCGTTTCCGCAAACTACCATGATTTTCATTCCGCTTCCTCCTTCGAATATTTATGAACGTACTCCATAAGGACCGATTTATCTGAAGTGCTTAAGATTTCTTCTATATTGGCCGGCTCATTCAATAATTGAGTGAGCTGGATCAATGCCCGCAGATGCGAATCGTTATCTACGGCCGCCAAAATGATAATCAGGCGAACCGGTTTATCCGGAGCGAAGTCCACGGCTTCATCCAATTTGAGCAAACTCATGGATAAAGACCTGACCCCCTGCTCCGGACGTGCATGGGGAATCGCCACTCCAGGCATTATCACTACATATGGCCCATTCGTTTCTATGGCCTCGATCATGGCGTCCACGTATCGTTCTTCGACGGTACCTAAGTCCACGAGAGGCTTGGCCGCTACTTGAATCGCTTCTTTCCAATCGGAAACTTTCTGCTGTAATTGGATCGTTTGCATATTGAGCAGTTCTTCTAACACGGGCTTCTCTGCCTCCTTTAAAGAAAATTGGGTTATTTTTGGTGTATGTGTATACACATTCGACTTCAAAGCTTTTTCAAGCTGATCCTGTTCATGGATGGTTGCATACTTGGAAATGATCTTTAATAAAGCTGCAACATCCACACTTTCCGTCGTATATCCATACAATTCCTGCATGACCTGCTGGCGCAATGTATGTTTGTCCTGCATTTCCAAAATAGGCGGGACAACGAATAATGCCGCTTTTGTTCTCATATGCACCGTCGAGAAAACAAGATCGTACGACAGTTGGTATTCAGCCGCATTTCTAACGGATAAAACATCCAGGAACAAAATATCAGGAAATAATTCCCTCAATGTATAAATGAGGATATTGCTGATGCCGATACCATTCGGGCATACGACAATCGCCCGTTTTCGATCATCCAATGTGGTTCCTTGCCTGCGCAGCCATCCGCCAAAATAAATCGTGAAATAGGCCACTTCTTCCTCCGATACTGGACAGCCAACCTCTTTCTCCAACACCCACAGGGATTTTTTTGTCAAATGATGCAGTTCGGGATATACCTTCTGCACCCGTCCCGTCATCGGATTCATTTGCGGGAGACCATACCGCAGGCGATAATATGCCGGTTTAAAATGAACGTATAATTGCTGGCATAGCTGCTCTTTGTCCTTCAAGTGAACAAATGCCAGCCTCTCGAACTCTTCCACGATTTCCTGCAATAGGTGTTGAATGACTTCATCATCCTTAAGCGGGGAAATATCCTTCGTTCGATTCATGCTCAATAAATGTAAGGCTGCGTATAAGTTTTCCGTTTCGCTCCATACTGATTGAAACGCATTCGTCCTGGTCATCCCCTCAACCAGTTTGTATTCTTCCGTCGCAACAAACTGCGCCCAGCTCTGGTCGGCCTGTAACTCTTCCCCTTTGCCTATGAGCTGATCTGTACATAGAAATAAATAGCTCAGTTCACGAAGCCGTTCATCCGTAAAGGTGATGCCCAATTTACGTTCGGCCCTTTCAAGCTGTAACCGGATCGAGCCGATTTGCTTCTCATGATTTCCCCATATGCACTCCATGATCCATTCACTATTGGGACTGTTCAGTACATCATGCACGAGACGTTCAATGATATATCTCTTTGTTCGGCTGTCCCCAATCACCATGTAGCCATCTTGTTTGGAATACTGGATTTTGAGCGATATGTCCCTGTTTTTCTCTTTAAGTCTTTTTAAATCCTTCAGCACCGTATTTCGCGAAACCCCGGTGATCGTCTGGAAATGATAGACGGACAATTCTTCTTGGCTTAACAGGATCATGAGGTAAAAAACCTTTTCCCTATCTGTCTCTGAAAATATATAATTGCGTTTTGTCAGTTTTACATTCAATTCTTCATCCCTGATTGTTTCAGAAAAGGAGTAGCCCATTTCACGATTATATTGAATCGGTTGATAGCCATGAAATTGGAGCCAGTCATTCGCTTTGCTCAATCCATATTGAATCTGCCTTCTCGTCAGACCTGTTTGGGCTTCAAGTTCTTTCATTTTTGAAATGGGCGAATGCTGTAATAGTTTTAATAAATGGGCGCTTCTTTCATCTAAAAACATTCTCAATCCCTCTCCCTGCTTCTACGATATCTCACTTCTTATTAAAAATGTAGCGTTTCTCAGTCCGAATGTTGTCATGGGTACTGCACAATAATATACTCTTTAAATATTTGTGCACAATACTGCATGTAATTAGTTTTCAATACAGAATATATTTGGAAGATATATACTTATACAGTTTGGAGGCGAGCGAGGTCATGAGGCCGAAAAGGGAATCGGAGATGAAGCTGAGGGATTGGAATGAGCCGTTTTACTTAGCTTTCATCTAATCAAAATGAAAGGGAAACGATCATATTTTACAAAACCTCAAGAGGAAGTAGCTTGATTTCAGAAATCCGCTCCCTTTCCGCCGACTGTCTGCCAAGCCGCATCAAGGCAAGCGTCTGTGAGGTCTCGACTAGCCAGAGTGTCGCAAATTTCTTCAATCCTATATGGTTTCGTCCCATATAAAACAATAAAAAAATCATGAAGGATAACCAAACTTTGTTTTAAAAGATTGGAACAGGAGTGGGTTCATGGGAGACCCCCGCCGAAAGCGAGTGCCTGGACGGACAAATTGTACTCATACTAAAAAACTGTAGGCAAACTCGATTTTCATCGAGATTGCCTACAGTCCGAGAGGGAACAAATACCCCCTTTATTCAATCGCTGCGTTCTATCTCTAGATCTGCTTGCTGAAGTCGCGCTGCGCTCCCCTATAACTTCCGATGATATTTTGATAACCAGGAAGCTGGCTGGAAAGTAAAGCACCAAAACCTTCGACATCGTTGCGCCAATCACGTTGTAATTCGCATGCTACGCTAAACCAGTTCATAAGCTGCACACCGCCATGGGCCATGCGCGCTAATGCTGCATCAGCTACTTGTTTGCTTACTGTTCCAGAAGCATCAGTGACAGCGAATACTTCATAACCGGCGTTCAATGCGGAAAGTGCCGGGAAAGCAACGCAGACATCTGTAACCACGCCCGCGATAATAAGTTGTTTTTTTCCAGTTTCTTCGATTGCTTTAACAAAATCTTCATTATCCCATGCGTTAATTTGTCCAGGCCGAGCTATTTTTGGTGCGTGAGGAAAAAGTTCTTCCAATTCTTGCATGAGCGGTCCGTTTGGTCCGTTTTCAAAGCTTGTCGTTAAAATGACCGGTAAATCAAAAAACTTTGCGGTGTTGGCAAGGGCCATGACATTGTTCTTGAATTCATCAACACCATAATCACGCACTAGCCCGGAAATAAGGCCGGTTTGATGATCCACCAGAAGAACGGCAGCATCATCTTTGGAAAGACGGGAATAGAGATCAGACATTTTTAAAGTCCTCCTTTTATTAAAAGCTATCGAAGAAAGTTCATATGTAGGGAAATCCCCCAACTCCTCCGTTGGTTCCAATCAGTTTATAACTTAACTGACTATTGATATAAGTTTACCTATAAACTTATATCCCGTCAAACATAAATATAATAAGAATCATTGATTATTGATTAATCTATAGCTGGAGTGTGATCGATCCAATGAATGAATTGCTGTAAATAACGCTCAAGATAACGTTTTGTTTGATCGTCGGTAAGCACTTTCCGATCAGAATCAATCTTTTTATGTACTTGCGAAATCAGCATTTTTTGAAATGGAAGGACATGTACTTGCATGGCTTCCAGTACTTGCCTGATTTGCATTTGAGCAAATGCAGTACCCATTCCACCTGGAGTAGCTCCAATCAGGCCAACTGGTTTTTTGGTAAGTACGGCGGACTCCCGAGGTCTTGATGCCCAGTCCAATGCATTTTTTAATACGCCTGGCATTCCAGAATTGTACTCTGGACTTACGATAATGATACCGTCGACGTCCTGGATGGCGGATTTAAATAATGTCACCGTTTCTGGAACCCCGCTAATTTCTAGGTCTTCGTTAAAAAACGGAAGATCATTAATTTCGATCCAGCGAAATTGATACGAATCAACCATATCTGTCAATGATTGAGCAATGATTCGATTATAAGAATTTTCCCGTAAACTGCCGCAAATAAGGCCGATGGTCCTGGTCATCTACTTCCCTCCCTGTTTTCACCTATAGTACCATAATGTACCAAAAGTAAAAAAGTGACGTTATTCCTAATTACACCTTGTATGTATTAATTTGGCTTAACTTAATAGACCTCTTCCATTTTCTGAATATTTCCAACATACTATAACCTATAAGGCGTTGGGAGGAGTGCAGAAATGGATGAAAAGAAAGTTACATGGTTAGAGCTCTTTTATGATTTGTTATTTGTGGCGGCCGTTGCGGGCGCAACTCATGTTTTACTGCATGTTGAAGATGGATATATCCATCCAGAGTATTTATTAAAGTTCGTGCTGATTTTTATTCCTATCTGGTGGGCTTGGGTAGGGCAAACCATATTTATTAACCGGTTTGGAAAGGATGTATTTCATCAACGGCTATTTTTGATCTTGCAAATGTTTTTTGTCCTGATCATGACATCAAGCTTATCTGCGGATTTCAATCCTTATTACCTTTCTTTTTTAATTGGTTATATTGGTCTAAGAGCCGTTACTGCTATCCAATATCTCGTTGTACAGCGGATAGAAAAGGGATTTCGAAAAAAGGCAGCACTCTTTTTGGGAAGGTATTTCTGGATTGGAATCGCCATTTCACTATTCTCCGTCTTTTTTGATTCTTGGCTTAGGTATGCTGTGCTGTATTTAGGCATCCTGGTCGATATCATTGTCCCGATCCTTGGAAGAAAGTGCTTGGAAAAGGTTCCCACAAATACGGCCCACCTGTTGGAGCGCTTTGGCCTATTTACCATCATTCTCTTTGGGGAAGCTCTTGTCAGCACGCTTGCGGTCATTCAGCCTAAACAAGGAAATTGGGATTCGATAGCCTTTTCCATCATTTCATTTGCCCTGATAATAGCCATGTGGTGGCAATATTTCGATAACATGGAGAAGAAAGTCGACAAATCTGTACAATCTTCCGGCCAAATCATCATTTACGGTCATCTGTTTATTTTAATGTCTATAAGCATGATTGCAGCAGCCATCAGGTTATTGTTTTTACATGAAGTACATTATTCATTTATCCTCTATTTTGTTTTTGGTTCCGTATTGCTCTATTTCATGTCAGCCACGTTTGTTTTCCACCAATATAGACATAAGCACCAGCGGTTGCAAATATATCATTTAGGGTTATTTTTAGGGATTTTAGCCGTCTTTTTTATTTTTAATTTGTTTGTCGGGGTACCGAATGTTGTGATAATAGCCGAATTAACATTGTTCTTTATCATCTATGCTAAACTAACGACTACATAATAAAGGATTCAAGGAAACCAGTATCATACGATAATACTGGTTTCTTCATATCAAAGTTGGAAGTTTTTGCATTTGACACACATTTGGTTTATTCATAAACTGATTGGAACAAAGAAAGTATGAGGTGACATTCATGCATCCCTCCACATCTAATAATGAGGAAAGACTAGGTTTAATGTTATGGTTCCGGATCACACGGATATATAACCAGAGTATCCGGGAATCCAATCAACATTTAAAGAAATGGAATCTATCGGCAGCCCAATTCGATATCTTGGTTCAAGTGGGTTCCCATGAACGATTGTCTCAGCAAGAACTGGCAAACAAGCTTTTTGTGACGAAAGGCAATATCACTCAACTATTAAGGAAAATGGAAGAGTTGGGATTGATTAAACGGGAACAGGAATGGAAAACGAAGTACCTATCTTTGACTGAGGAAGGTAAAGAGTTTTTTCATGAAGTCGTTCCAAAACAAGAGCATTTTCAGGCATCACAGTTTGCCAACTTGAATGAGACGGAAAAACAGCAGCTTTTGGATTTACTTAGTAAGGTTCAAAAATAATAAAAAACAGATCACCCGTTTGAATGGTGATCTGTTTTTCTATCTTTATTACTCGGTTTTTTCATGAACAATGAAAGCACCACATTCACTTTGGCGAATCAAACTAATTTTAAATACAAGTGATGAACCAGAGGCAGCAGCTGCCGGTAATATTTTGTATCCATTTCCGTAGCACACCCCCGCCATACCAGCCGGTCTATTTGTAACTATTGCAAAAAAAATCTTTGAATGTAAGTACTTTTTGCCCCTTTAAATAACGAATTCTCAATTTAGACAAACTTCTAGTTTAATTTTTCTATTCGATTGCCATTTGACATTTTGTATACATACGTATACATTTAAAATAAGATTGAAAAGTGTATACGTATGTATACAAAGAAAGAGGTTTTCTACATGAGAAATGAAAAATCGAATAAGAATGGACATCACAGAGGAAAAGACCATGGTTCACACCATCGGGGCCCAAAAACGTTTCGCCGCGGAAGAGCCATCGCTTTTTTAGACATGATGAACCTTAAACGTTCAACCATTAAGGTACAGTTAGATCAACCAGAATTTCAATCCATTCAGCAAATCTTAGTCGGTGAATTAAAAGCGATTGATATGTTAATCAACGAATTCATTCAATTATTCGAAATACAAGAAAATGAAGAAGCAGCCGAAAAGGAAACTTTCCAATCATGGCAAGAAAGGAATGGAAATGAATGAAACAAATTAACAGTTATATCGATTCATTATTTTATTCTAAAGACGATCTCTTGGAAGAAGTCATTGCGTCCATACAAGAAAACGGTATGCCGTCCATATCTGTATCTCCCTCATCTGGAAAACTACTTACCATGCTCATATCGATTTCAGGAGCTAAAAATGTGTTGGAAATAGGCGCTCTTGGAGGCTATAGCGGGATCTGCCTTGCCAGAGGTTTCGGCAGTGAAGGTAAATTAACCTCCCTTGAATTACAGGAGGAATACGCAAAATTAGCTTATCGCAATCTAACCAAAGCTGGCTTTGGCGATCAAGTATCCTATATGACCGGAGAAGCCCTGCAAAGCCTTGAAAAACTCGCTCATGATAACAAGAAATTTGATTTCTTCTTTATAGATGCTGACAAGGACAATTATGAAAACTACCTGCAATATTGCATAAAACTCGCAGAACCAGGCGCTTTAATCGTCATGGATAACGTACTTGCAAGGGGCAGTGTCGCAGATCCGGATGCTGAATCTAAACGTCACACTGCCTTTATGAAGGCATTCAATGAAACCGTGGCCAAACATCCTCAACTGGAATCCATGCTAATCCCAATCGGTGACGGGCTGACCCTTTCAAAAGTAATAATCGATCAAACTCACCAGTAAATAGTGCGAATTCACGAGTAAAGTGCCCAAACTCACGAGTAAACTGCCCAAACTCACGAGTAAACCGCCCAAATTCACGAGTAAACCGCCCAAACTCACGAGTAAACCGCCCAAACTCACGAGTAAACTGCTCGCACGAACTCTCGTGAATATCGCTCGAACTTTTAATTTTATCGACCAAAATTTCTAATATATCGATCAAACTTGAGTTTATATCAATCAAACTCGAGTTTATCGCTCACTCTCTCGAGTAATGTGCGAATTCACGAGTAAATCGCCCAAACTCACGAGTAAAACGCCCAAACTCACGAGTAAACTGCTCAAACTTACGAGTAAACCGCCCAAATTCACGAGTAAACTGCTCAAATTCACGAGTAAACCGCCCAAACTCACGAGTAAAACGCCCAAACTCACGAGTAAACTGCTCAAACTTACGAGTAAAACGCCTAAACTCACAAGTAAACTCCTCAAACTCACGAGTAAAACGCCCAAATTCACGAGTAAACGGCGAATTTGCGGGGATATCGATTAGAATCACGATTTTATCCATCAAACTTGAGTTTATATCGGCCAAAATCACGAATATATCGCTCAAAGCCACGATATTGTCACCCATATTCCCTTTTCATGAAGAAAATTAAAATGAATTTCTATATTCTTGAATGAAAATGATTTTTATTATCAATAATAAAATGAAAGAAGGGTAACCAGTTGATGGTTACCCCCGATGTTTTAAATTTCTGGATCAAATGTTTTGCAATCCGTTTCTTTGCTATTTGATGCTTGCTTCCCTTTATGGCTGACAACATAAATAGCATCTGCGCTGCATTTGTTTCCAGAATCCCAATATTTACAATTATTCACTTCACATAGTACATCTTTTGCCATCTTATCACACCTCCTCATTTGCTATCATTAACAAAGTTGGGGTTATTGATACTTTCCTTTTTCAGGTTTTGGTGTCTTAATTTTAATTGCGGGCATCATAACGAACAAAAATCCGGGCAGTTTCCGCCCGGATTTTTTATATGCTTATGCGGATCTTTTCAATAGTTCTGCTTGAGGGATTTTCCAAAGCTCCCGCCATTTTTTCAAGGCGGCAACCAGGATGATCAAGCCCAGAATTAACATGGTGATCGATAGTATTCCGTTCAAGATGCTGAATCCTGCAGAGTCCGGGTTCAGGTATACGTTTTTCACCATCCAGTACCCTGCTACATTGACTGTTACATATAAGTAGGCAAGGGGTACGAGGCATGTCCAGATATACCAGCGTTTGTCTGCGATTTTCAGTACGACGGTCGCACCGATGATGAGTCCAATCGAAGCCATGAGCTGGTTGGATACGCCAAAGAGTGCCCAGATCGAACCGATGTCCCCAGAGTAAAGCAGATATCCCCAGATAAAGCAGGCTAATGCGCTGGCGAATATGTTCCCCGGCAGCCAGTCGACTCGTTTTAATGGTTTATAGAACTCCCCGAAGAAGTCCTGGATTAAGTAACGGGCAACACGTGTCCCTGAATCGATGGCAGTTAATATGAACACCGCCTCGAACATGATGACGAATTGGAAGAAAAATGAAGCTAATTTGTCAAAGAAGGGTATTTCGGTGAAAATATAGGTCATGCCGACAGCAAGTGTAACGGCCCCGCCTGTCCGTCCCTCCAGATTAATGCCGATTTCTTCACTGAGTTCGTCAAGGTGTACGGTTTCCATACCTAATGTTTGAAATACTTCAGGTGTGGAGTTAATCGCAAAATAATCTCCTGGCTGCAGTGAAACCGCAGCAATCAATGCCATGATGGCAACGACACATTCCACAAGCATCGCCCCGAAACCAACGGATTTGATATCACTCCATCGGTTTAACATTTTTGGAGTTGTGCCTGATCCGACAAATGCATGGAATCCTGAAATCGCGCCACAGGCGATGGTGATTGAAATGAATGGCCAAACAGGACCGGCTACGATCGGGCCCCCGCCATTAATGAATTCGGTAAACGCAGGAAACTGGATTTCTGGATTCACTACGAAAACGCCGATGATCAGTGCGGCAAATACACCGATTTTCATGAAGGTACTCAGGTAATCACGAGGTGCCAGCAGCAGCCAAACAGGCAAGGCGGCTGCGAAGAAAGCATAGATCGGCAAAATGATGGCAAGTGTGCTCGCCTCAAGTGTCAATAAGTCGCCAAGTGCCGTTCCTTGAATGTTCGGCCCAAGTAAAATTGCGGCCATGATGAGCCCGAACCCGACGATGGTCGCCCCTTTCAGGTTGCCGGTTTTTTTATGGTAAAGCCCTACACCCATGGCGATCGGAATGGTGATCCCGACAGCGAACGTCCCCCATGGATTGTTTTCCAGAGCATGCAGAACGACCATTGAAAGCCCTGCCATCGTGATCGTGATGATAAAAAGCATCGCGAGTCCTGTACAGAAGCCTGCTACAGGTCCAAGTTCTTCTTTTGCAACTTCCGAAAGGGATTTGCCATCTTTACGCATCGATGCGAAAAGCACGACGGCATCATGGACGGCTCCCCCGATTACAGCCCCGATCAGTAGCCATAATAAACTTGGCAAATACCCGAATTGTGCAGCAAGGATGGGTCCCACCAAAGGACCAGCCGCTGCAATGGCTGCAAAATGGTGGCCGAATGCCACCCATTTATTTGTTGGAACATAATCTTTTCCATCTTCTAATTTATGGGCCGGTGTCGGCTTGGAATCATCAAGTTTTAATACTTTGAGTGCTATGAATGTCCCGTATAAACGGTAGGCAATCATTAATATACAAATGGAGCCTATGACAATTGTAACCGCATTCATATTTGAACCCCCTCTATTACTTACATCGTAAAAAAATGATATCACAATGAAAGCGAATTCAATGGGTTTTCAAGTTATAATGCAGATATCGAGGGATGGACTGCATTATGAAGAAGTTAAAATGCAGAATTATGAAAATTTTTAAAAACCGATCAGCTGCTTTAGCTCCTTTACATACGTCCGGCTTACCGGGATGTTCGATCCGTCGCTCATAATGAGATTATAAGTCGAGTTGAACCAAGGCTGTATTTCGGATATATGGATGACATTCACGATAAAACTTCGATGCACCCGTAAAAATGAGCGCTTATCGAGCTTCTTTTCAAGAACGATGAGAGGGTCGCCGATTTTATATTCATTTTCCCCGGTTTTTATGACCGTCTTTCCTTCCACGAGTCCTATGAACAAAATATGATCCCGGTCGATCAAAACGATGCGATCATCTATCACTACAGCCAATTTACCTGTCTGTTCCACCGCCATTCGGCTGGCGGGAGCTGTTGTTCCGGATTCTTCTTTCCCGATTTGACGCTGCTTCATGAGCTTATCCAATGTTTGACGTATCCTTTTTTCATTAAAGGGCTTTAATAAATAATCAAATGCATATAACTCGAAGGCTTGGAGGGCAAACTCATCATAAGCGGTCGCAAAAATGAGCGAAGGTGCGGGGTCAAGTTCCGCCAATTGCTTAGCCAAATGCAAACCATTGCCATCTGCAAGCTCAATGTCCAAAAAGACAAGTTCCGGTTTAAGGCGGGAGATATCCCTCATGGCATCTTCTATCCCCTCGGCCTCACCCACGACTTCAACTTGCCTGCTTCTCTTCAGCAGATATTTCAATTCATCTCTAGCCAGTGGTTCATCCTCTACGATAAATGCTTTCATCATCGTTGCCATACTCCTTTTTCGTTGAGTGGTATTGATATGTTCACTTTGGTTCCTTGTCCCGCTTCACTTTCGATCGAGAGGCTGGCCTGACCTTTATAGATCCCTTCCAGCCGTTCACTGATATTATGAAGGGCCGTTCCTGTTCCCTTAGCCGATTCTACAGCATGCTTGCCCAATTCATCTATTCTCCCGCCCGGAATCCCTTTTCCGTTATCCTCCACAGCAATGTGCACCGCATCGTCTTTAAAGTATGCGTGAATGATGATTTGGCCTTTGTTTTTCACATGTGGAAATGCATGGTGTACCGCATTCTCAACAAGCGGCTGCAATGTGAATGGAGGGATGAGAACTTCTTTAAGCCTTGGCTCAATGCAATAATCGATTTGATATTTATCTGGAAAACGCGCCTGCTCCAGTGATAAATATGCGTTAACATGCTCCAATTCCTTTTCTAGCGGCACCAGCATTTGGCGGGCCCCTTGTAAATTAGAGCGAAAGAAGGCACTGAGCTCCTGCAATAAACTTCTTGCCTTCTCGACATCCGTCCGGCATAGAACGGATATCGTATTGATTGCATTGAATAAAGATGGACCTGTGCCTGCAATGCTTTAATTTCAGCATCTTTCAATAATTTCGTTTGCATTTCCGCTTTCGCCAGTTCCAATTGAGTGGAAAATAATTTGGCCAACCCTTCAGCTAACTCTTGTTCCACTTGGCTTAATTTATCCGGATGCTTGAAATACATCTTCAAAGTCCCGACCGTTTTCTGTTGGACCTGCAACGGCAGGACTACGGCCGCTTGCAATGGACATTGATCATGAAAGCAATAGATGTCCTTTTTTGTTTTGGCCACGATGATTTTCCCTTGTTCAAGGGCTTGTTTCGTTAAACCTGTCGCTATCCCCACCTTAGGGACATGGTGATCTGACGCAGCACCAACATGGGCAAGCACGCTATGTTCATTAGTAATGGCCACGGCATCGGCTTCAGTCAGACCCAAGATGATTTGGGCTATTCTCTTGCATGAAGTTTGATTCAGACCTTGCCGGAAAAAGGGCAAAGTCTGATCCGCAATCAGGAACGCAAGATTGGTTTGTACGGCCCGGGTCCTTGCTTCGTCCCTTGTGATCGACTGAATGATGAGCATGAATAGTAAAGTCCCGAACCCATTGATGATGATCATGGGAATCCCGATTACTTGTACGAGCTCCCACGCCCTTTCAAATGGTTTGGCCGTCACCAGGATGATGCCCATTTGGATCGCTTCCAAAGCCATGCAAATGGGAAGGGCAAACCAAGGGGTGATCGTCCCATGCTTTCGCCGCCTTTTACCCAAAAGACCAGATAAAATCCCAGCCAAAATCGCAGCGACAGCACAAGCCCCCGCCGTAAAGCCTCCGAGAAAATAACGGTGAAGCCCCGCAATCAAACCTACTCCCAACCCAACAAAGGGTCCTCCCAGCAGACCGCCGATAGCCACGCCCATAATTCTTGTGTTGGCAATCGCGTTATCGGGAGCAATCTCAGCATGCCAATCACCCTCCGGCAAGGCATGAGTTCCGATTTCAATCCCAGTATAGTTACTTATGATGCCGAATGTTCCAAAAAGTGCGATAAACATGATTTTCTTCGACATTTCATGTTCATGGCCTATCATTTGCCGAAAGGGTTTCATATAAGAAAGCAGGAAGGCAGCAATTACGATGATCCCCACTTTTTCAAACAGCGACGGTAATAAATCAACCAAAGGATTCACCCCATTTCTGGCTTTTTCATTCATCTTACACCAGCCATGAAATCCTTGTCGAATTTTGTTTTAGGTTTAGGAGATGGGTGTGTAAATAAGTTAGCAATTGAATAAAATCCAACCCGACGTGCCGTATCATTTCTGGAATAGCAGTCGTCATTTTTGGAACCCTACACACCCAAAAATAGTTTATTGTTAAACGAGGAAAGTAAACAGGTTATTTCATTTTAGGAACGAGTATGAGGTATGAATATGGAATTGAGAAATCAAATCATTTATATCAGTAAAAAAGTATTGAATAGTATTAAGAATTTCGAATTTGATTTTGTAACTACTATATTTATCTATGATAAAGAGCTAAATGTTTTATATTCCAAAAGTAATGATGAAAATAAGGATTTATGTAAATTGGTTATAGGAGAATCTGTTGAAAATAATGCATTTATTTTAAGTTCATTGCAAAATACGACTGTAAAAACTAAAAATCAAATTTCCGGAAAGGATTTTAGTGTTATAGCTTCCCCCTTCCATAAAATTAGAAATAAGGAATTGCAGGGCTATGTAGGTATATTCACAACGGATGATAGTGAAAATTTCAAAATGATTTCTGAAATGCTCGCTAATCAAATCTCCTACGAGTTACATGTGTACCGTGAGAAATTATTAATTGAAGAAATAATAAAAACAGATAGATCGGCTTTAATCACCAGGGAACCGAAAAATAAAGTTGAATTGCGGATCATCCAGAATATAACGCAAGGTCTCAAAGATAAAGAAATAGCTGATAATCTGCATATTAGTGTTTCTACAGTTCGTAACCATATAAATAAATTGTTTGAAGAATTAGACGTGGCCTCCAGATCACAATTAATCAGCTTGCATTATGAAAATAAATTGGATGAAATTCTTCATGAAGTGAAGCTGGAAAACCGCAATTTATAGTACTTTTGGAAATAAAAAGCGAAATTCATTTTGAAGGTGTGCAATTCGCATATAAATCTACACATTTATAACAATCAAAAAACAGCAGTAAAAACACTTATGAATTTAATCCCATTTCTTTTCTGCGAAATGGGATTTTTTATGCTTACCCGAAATATGTTACCTATTGAAGAGGGATAAAGCTTATATTATGTTAAAATTTAATGGAATGATTATTGCGCTTGATAAAAAAGGAACTGCATGGAATATTTAAGCTCATTTGTTCATGCTTTCAGTTCAGGAAAATTTCATGAGAAGTTGTAAATGATAAAGTAAATAAGCGGAGGCGATTAATGTGTTGGTAGTTACCACAGAAAAAATTGAAGGATACAAAATTGTAGAGGTAAAAGGGCCTGCCTTCGGTCTAATTGTAAGAAGCAGAGGGATTGGCGGCGATATCATGGCAGGGTTAAAATCCCTGGTAGGCGGGGAGATCAAGCAATATACAGCGATGCTTGAAGATTCAAGAAAAGAAGCTATGGACCGTATGATAAAAAATGCCACTGAAATGGGTGCAAACGCAATTATAATGATGAGATATGATTCTGGGGAAATCGGTACGAATATGAGCGAAATTGTTGCATATGGAACCGCCGTCATTGTGGAGAAAATATAATGAAATTCATCATAGGGTACTATATATTACAACTTATTATAGTTATCTTATGCATTTTACTTGGATACTTTATCTATGATAAACGGTTTAAACGCAATCACGGGGTAAAAGTTCCCGATGGATTTCAATCGACGGATGAAATAAATATAGACCCCGTGACAGGAGAAAAAACAAGGGTGTATTATAATTCTGATACGGGTGAACGCTTTTATAAAAAAGAAAAATAATTAAAAGGCCACGATTTTTACAATTAAAACCCCTTGTAATCATACAAGGGGTTTTGATAACGACATTATTTTTCCATTACAGGCTTATAGTGCCCTGGTATGTTTTGGGCTGAAATGGCCAATCGGTTCCAGCCATTGATCGTGATGATTATGGTAACGAGATCGATATATTGTTTTTCATCAAAATGAAGGCGGACCCTCTCATACAGTTCATCAGGTACACCGTTGGCAGAAATGGCCGTGACCGCTTCCGTCAATTCCAGCGCTGCCCTTTCCGAATCAGAATAGAATGGTGTTTCACGCCAAGCACTCAAACAGTAAATTCTTTGTTCCGTTTCACCCATTGCCCGGGCATCCTTTGTATGCATATCCAAGCAGTACGCACAGCCATTGATTTGAGACGCGCGGATTTTAATCAATTCGATTAAAGCGCTATCGATTTCCGTTGTTTTCTTGTACTCCTCCAAACCCATCATTAATTTGACCACTTCACGATTTGTCTTCATATAGTTAATCCGTTGTTCCATGTCAATCTCCTCCATTAAATCTTTTTAGGTTCCACTTATAAGACAAAATAAAGGTTTGATTTGTGACATCAAAAAAAAAAGACCCCTCAATCTATCACAGGAATATGATTTAATTTATCGGGATTGGTGACAATGAAGATTTTGCGGATATTTTTTTGTTTTGGATCTAATTCAAAGCAGATGACTTTGATAGGCTTTCCTTCTTTCATTTGCAAAATTCCCTCCTGGCCATTGACCATCACCGGAAGAAGTTCTCCCATGAAGCCTCCTTTAGCAGAAACGCCTTTAAGAAAGGCGAATACGCGCTGTCTGGTCACAATTGGATTCAATGCTGAACGCACTTTTCCTCCACCGTCAGTAACAAGGACAACATCTTCTGTAAGAAGATCCAAAAACTCCTCAAAGTTTCCTGTCGCAGATGCTTTTATGAATTTTTTTGCCAAAAGATCGACATGTTTCGTATCCTCCGGGTAGACTGGCCTATCATCCTGTAATTTCCGCTTAGCCCGGCTATAGATCTTTCTGCAGTTCACTTCATTCTTTTCCAGCATCTCGGCGATATCTTCATAGCTGTAAGTGAAGGCTTCCCTAAGCACGAAAACCGCTCTTTCAACAGGTGAAAGCTGTTCCAGCAAAACGAGGAAGGCATATGCAACCGTTTCATCCGTTACAACCTTATCCAGAGGCTGATCTGTTTCGTTCACCCGAGGTTCCGGCAGCCAAGGTCCTGTGTAAACCTCTCTTCTCTTACGGGCTGACTTTAAAAAATTCAAACAGCGATTTGTCGTCATTTTCGCAAGATATGCTTTCATGTCCTTAATTTCGGCGGTATCAAGCTTAAGCTGCAGGAATAAATCATGAACGATATCTTCTGCATCGGTAACCGATCCAAGCATCCGGTATGCGATGGAAAAAAGAAAAGGTCGATATGTCTTATATAATGTATCCAACTCCACTTGCTTCACCTATTTTCTATCAAATTCGTTTTTCGAAAACCTATGACTATTTATTCTCTAACCCCATCATATATCCTTCTTCACCTTGTTTAAAGCAGACAGAACTATCATTCAAACAGCATAAAAAGAGCAGCCAAAGAGCTGCCCTCAGACTGTAGACAAACTAGCTCCCTACCGTTCAACAGGTTTCCTTCTTATGCCCCCCTTATGGTGGTGTACCCACTTTCGGATACTCATTTATCAAGGTGTTTCATACCATACGATATCATCAAACATTTTTACGACCCGCGGTATGAAGCCTTCTTCATATTCTTCCGGGTATTGAACGATCGCATAGTAAACGCGGTCACCCTGTTGAAAAACCGACACTGTACCCACTATGGAATAATTACTGTCTTTCTTACTAATGTCAAATTCGACCTCAGACCAATCGAATCGCTTAGGCGTGTTATCAGATGGCTGTTTTATCTCAAAGCCATTGCTTATCACAACTTCCCTCGCAAACTCCTTCTTTTCTTCTATTGTCGCATTCGTCCCCTCACTGTTGGAAAATATCTGAACTTTGGCATCCTCATTTCTCTTGCCTGCAAAATTTGCAAAAACAATCATTGCATCTCCTTCACCAGAACTAGCCTCTTCAACGACCATATCATCCACGATGTAGGTTGAGAATCCCAATGCCTGACTGTGATGAAGCGTGAATTGGAATGGTTCTTCCATACCTTCCAATATGATCGTATCCGTTTTCGTATTTGGCCGATCTTTTGCCGGATCATCGACCGGTTCACCTGAAGGACCTTCATCTTGCCCGTCGTTTTGCTTAGGATTATCATTTGGCTTTTCTGAAATTGGCGGTGATTCCTTATTTCCCTCCTGGACTCCTATACAAGCACCAAGTCCTGTTACCAAAAAAACGGCTGCCAAAATCAACCATATCTTTTTCATTGGAACCCTCTTTTCATGTGTTTTTAACAAATTATTATACGGTCCCATATGGAAAAAAGTTACACTACGTTTCATTGAATATCAGACTTTATCGACTAAAAAAGATCGATACTCACTTTCAACTAAACCACTCGATAGATAGTTTGAATGTATGATGATGTAAAGAAGAATTGCACGTTCAAAAGGCCGCCAATTGGCGGCCTTCATAACTTCCCTTGTCTTATATGTACTAATTGAAAAATAAATGTTTTGGTTAAGATCCAATGCTATGTTCCACTGCAGTATCCCAACTAGGAAAATAATACAATGCATTTTTCATTAACTCCGGATCTGACTTCTTTACCTCTTTCTTTCGAGGTGGCTTCCCTTCTTTTTCTACCAATGCAGAAATTTGATTCACGACTTCTTCAACACTCATATTTACTTCCATCTCTGTTCCCTCCTTCTCGCTTATTCATATAATTTCCCAATTGATGAAAAGTAATACAATTTTTTTAGCTAAACTACCAGTTTAGCATTCCTGTAGTTCGTT
>NZ_JAGGQC010000012.1:0-54674 GCF_018613455.1 Bacillus sp. ISL-78 | reverse complement strand
CTAATAGATCGAGGACTTAACCAACGCTTTTTAAAAAATGAAATACCTTCTTATTATCTAGTTTTGAAGGAATGAAAATTTCTTCTTGCATTTTCTCGAAAAGACGTTATAATAATATATGTCTTGAAAAAATGTTAACATTGTTTGGTGACGATAGCGAAGAGGTCACACCCGTTCCCATTCCGAACACGGCAGTTAAGCTCTTCAGCGCCGATGGTAGTTGGGGGTTTCCCCCTGTGAGAGTAGGACGTCGCCAAGCTTATATTGTTCCGCAGTAGCTCAGTGGTAGAGCATTCGGCTGTTAACCGAACGGTCGTAGGTTCGAGTCCTACCTGCGGAGCCATTATTGGAGAGCTGTCCGAGTGGCCGAAGGAGCACGATTGGAAATCGTGTAGACGGGTAACCCTGTCTCAAGGGTTCAAATCCCTTGCTCTCCGCCATTTATACCTGGCCCGTTGGTCAAGCGGTTAAGACACCGCCCTTTCACGGCGGTAACACGGGTTCGAATCCCGTACGGGTCACCATTTAGACAACATATTGGAGGATTAGCTCAGCTGGGAGAGCATCTGCCTTACAAGCAGAGGGTCGGCGGTTCGATCCCGTCATCCTCCACCATTTTTCAATAAGATCAGGTTGTTTCTGCATAAAGGATTGATTAATCAGACCATTGAAACGCTTAACACGAAAACTTGATGTATAATAGCAACATTATTACCGTCGCGGGGTGGAGCAGTCCGGTAGCTCGTCGGGCTCATAACCCGAAGGTCGCAGGTTCAAATCCTGTCCCCGCAATCTATGGTCCCGTGGTGTAGCGGTTAACATGCCTGCCTGTCACGCAGGAGATCGCGGGTTCGATTCCCGTCGGGACCGCCATTTTTATTGTTTGGCTCAGTAGCTCAGTCGGTAGAGCAAAGGACTGAAAATCCTTGTGTCGGCGGTTCGATTCCGTCCTGAGCCACCATAGTAGTGCCGGTGTAGCTCAACTGGTAGAGCAACTGACTTGTAATCAGTAGGTTGGGGGTTCAAGTCCTCTTGCCGGCACCATGTTTCATCCATATGCGGAGGGGTAGCGAAGTGGCTAAACGCGGCGGACTGTAAATCCGCTCCTTCGGGTTCGGCAGTTCGAATCTGCCCCCCTCCACCATTTTTATTACAGGGGTATAGTTTAAAGGTAGAACAGAGGTCTCCAAAACCTCCAGTGTGGGTTCGAGTCCTACTACCCCTGCCAATTTAAATTCTATAATGGCGATTGTGGCGAAGTGGTTAACGCACCTGATTGTGGTTCAGGCATTCGTGGGTTCGATTCCCATCAGTCGCCCCATTTTAAAAAATATGATATAATGATTACAACGTTAATGGGCTATAGCCAAGCGGTAAGGCAACGGATTTTGATTCCGTCATGCGAAGGTTCGATCCCTTCTAGCCCAGCCATATGCGAAAGTAGTTCAGTGGTAGAATACAACCTTGCCAAGGTTGGGGTCGCGGGTTCGAATCCCGTCTTTCGCTCCAAAAAACGTTGGCGGCATAGCCAAGCGGTAAGGCAGAGGTCTGCAAAACCTTTACCACCGGTTCGATTCCGGTTGCCGCCTCCAACATACATGCCGGTGTGGCGGAATTGGCAGACGCGCACGACTCAAAATCGTGTTCCTCTGGAGTGCCGGTTCGACCCCGGCCACCGGTATCATGAAAAGGGTTTAACCCTTTTAAGTCAATGCTTTGAGACAATCTCAGCATTGGCTTTTTTTTGTTTAATTGACTAAAGCAGAGTGCTGATCGTGTGGACAACAACTTCGATTATTAAATGCCTTTAAGAAATTCTCTTGTTATTATGGTAAAATTTAACTGATATTATAGAAGGGGGCGAAATTATGAAGTGGTTGCTTAAATGGGTAATAATTGTTTTTATTTGCATCATATCAGGATTCAGTATAAATCCAGTGGTTAAGGCAGAAAGTACAAAGCCAAATATTTCTTTTAGTATTATTTCACCTACGTCAAATACTACGAAAAATGATGAATTAAAAGTTATTATTTCTAAACCCAACTCCACCTATCAAGTAAGTGAAGTTAAGGCAAAGGTTGAGGGAAAGGAAATCCTTCTAACATATGATAACAATGCTTATGGTGAACATCTTCCAGGCTGGGTTGGTACATTAAATTTAAATGGTTTATCAAGAGGAATAAAAACACTTGAAGTCACTGTCTATGATGTTTATGGGAATGCTGTAGCGAAACAAACGACATTTAAGTATACGCAGCCACCAGGTTTGAATATTATTTCTCCTAAATCTTTTGATTTTGCAAATGGAGAATTACGGATCACTGCAGAGGCTTCTGATTTAGCTGGTGAAACCTCTACAATAGGGGTATATGTCTCTTCCAATGATGAAGGTTATGGGACGAAATTGCTGGAGAGAGTAAATAGAATCGATGAGACTGTTGATATTAGTAAATATAATGGAAGAGAAATCTATATGAATTTTGTAGTTTCAAATGAATCTGGGGGTACATTTACTACAACTAGGGAAATTTATGTTGATAATAGCCCACTCTTAAGCCCAAAAGACCGAATTGATGGGGAAATATTAGATTATAAGGATAATAAAATATTATATCGAACTAATAATGTTGTAAGAATAAAAGATTTACACACAACTAACGATACATTAGTTTTTTCTCATGCGAAAAATAAAGTGGATTATGGTTATTTAACTCCTTTAGGTGTGATGCTAGTTGTACAAAATGTTGATCCATATTATATCTCCAATAGTTTATTTGAATATAAAAATGGTACTCTTACTTATTTAGGGAGATTAAACTCAAATAGCTCTTTAAAGGTTAATGGTCATTACGCCATTTGGAATGGTGATTTAAAACCTCTTTCAACACCTGGTATTGCATTTGGAACCGAATTATATTTAAAGAATCTAGAGAGTGATAATATCACACTTGTATCTAACGAAGCAGGAAATTGGATGAATAATGTAACATCTAATGGTGATGTGATTTATTGGTCAGGTTCTGGATGGAATGGGTCAGGGGATACAATATTTAATTACAATATTTATAAATATTCCAATGGAAATACAAGTAGGCTTTCTTCTGATGGAAGTTATTTTAATGTATATCCAGTGTCGGATGGAAGCTTAACTGTATATGAAAGACATCGATATAATGAGAATACACATTTCTTAATTTTGAATGTTGATGGAAAAGATGAGACGATTGCTACATCATCAAATGATTTCTCACCTGGAAGAGATTACACTATTAACAATGGCTATGTGGCGTATACCAAGTATATAAATGGAACAAAGCAAATTTTTATTTGGAAAGATGGTATTTCTAATCAAATCAGTTATTTAGGATCTGATACATCAATTGTATCTCTAAATGCTAATGGTGATGTCATAGCAAGGTTTAGTAATGGATACTACCTTATCAAGAATGATGGTAGTCAACCAATAAAATTATATACAATAGGTTTGAACAATTACTGGGTTAAGAATGAGCTTTATGGCGTTATCGGTGGGTCACTTTTAAGAATAGAGACAAAACCAGTTTTAGTTACAGGAGTTACTCTTTCAAAAATGGATCTTGAATTAAAAATTGGAGAAGCATTTTATTTGACTGCTAGTGTTTTGCCTTCTAATGCAACAAATCAAAGGGTCAAATGGGAAAGTAATCATTCAGATATCGCAACTATTGATGACACAGGTAAAATAATCGCAAAAAAAGAAGGTACAGCTACCATAACAGTAACCACTGAGGATGGAATTAAGACCGCAAGCTGTACTGTGGTGATAAAAGATGTAACAGCTCCATCCATACCAACAGTCAATACTGTATATGATAATGCTACTGTTATTACTGGTAAAGCTGAATCAAATGCAAAGATATATGCGATGGTAGGAAGCAAGAAAATTGGAGAAACAACTGCAAAAAATGGTCAATATACGATTAAGATTGCAAAACAAAAAGCAGGTACAACCATCGTTGTTTATGCTAAAGATACTTCAGGTAATAAGAGTGCAAGCAAATCAGTAAAAGTTTTAGACAAAACTCCACCATCTGTCCCAACCTTCAATACAGTAACTGATAAATCTACAATAATAACTGGTAAAGCTGAAACAAATGCAAAAGTTTATGCAATGGTGGGAAGCAAGAAAATCGGTGAAGCAACAGCGAAAAGCGGTTCGTATACTTTTAAGATTGCTAAACAAAAAGCCGGCACCTCCATTACCGTTTATGCGATAGATGCTTCAGGGAATAAAAGCTCCAACAGAACCCTTAAGGTGATGGACAAAACAGCTCCACCTGTTCCTACAGTTAGTAAGATAACAAACAAGACCGTAACAGTTACGGGTAAGAGTGAAAAATCTGCATCTATTTATATGTACAATGGAAGTAAGAAGATAGGGCAAGATGTCGTAGATAGCCGAGGAAATTATAAAGTGAAAATCAAGGCACAAAAGAAGGGTTCCACAATAGCGGTATACGCTCAAGATAAATCAGGAAACAAGAGTAAAAGTAAAACGGTAAAAGTGAGTTAATATCAAGTTTAAATTAGATAAATTTGCTATTAAGCTACCTGTTTATAGATCTTGCGGTAATACTGAACCAAGTATTACCTCTTTTTTCATCTATTTATTTATATAACTATATAGCTAGGATGGATAAAAGAGAGGTTTTAAACACCTGATACAACCTAGAAATCTTATTAATAATAACACGAGGGAAGATGGAGGGAATCCTCTTACATCACCTTTAGAATACCTTTTAGTCCAAATAGTATGCTTGAAATCTATATGTTATGGTATAAAAGATGGGGAAAGTCGTATTTTGCAGAAAATTATGGTTTGAAAGTAATATACTCCTATTACTAAAGATGGTAGTATTAAGTAACAAGTTTTTTAAAAATAAACATCATATTGTAAATATGTACCTGGACTTATAAAAGAAAATATACTTTACACAGTCTAATAGATAAATGAGAGGTTAAGTTGGACGATTATGATGGACCTGTAGTAGTTCAAGGAAGGAAATTGCACAATAGAATTAATTAATTCACAAAATGGACTTTTTGTTTACTTTCAAGAAACGGAGAAGCCGTTAGATAAGTGTATTTAATAATCGTATGGACAACAACACAAATTAGCATTGATATAGACAAGCGGAAACCTATTGGTGAGGGGCTTGTGCGGAATTGGCAGACACGCTCGACTCAAAACCGTATTCCTCTGGAGTGCCGGTTCGACCCCGGCCACTGGTATCACGAATAGCGAAGGATCCTATTACAAAAAGCTTCACACTTAATTGTGTGAAGCTTTTTTGTGTTCATGACACAACAAAAAAAGTACAAGTAATGTGGGGGATTATGCAATGATTGTTTATCACTCAAGAATGAAGAAGAAGTGAAACGAAGGAGCAAACAAACTCATGGAAGTGATTAAAGGTATTAGGATATCATGTGAACACTGAGGCAGACGCCTATTGCTTACAAAACGATACATGAATTCTCCATTAAGGAGCACGTTTGTAACTACGATTAAAAATAAAAACGAATGGGTCAAAGAGTATTAACTCTACCATTCGTTTCGTAAAATTTGTTAAATGATTTAGATTTCAATATTCATAGTATTCAAGTCTGCTTCCGTATAGCCAGAAGCGGATAGTGCGATTTCAATTTTTTCAGCAGCCTTATAATCAAATAATTTGAATTTAGACATTAATGCGAAAGCATTTTGATTTTCGATCGCCAAGGCAACAGCCTCCACGTCTTGCAGTAACTTCAGGTCTTCAATGTAGAATTGGGCGGTTCTCATCGCTAAATACTCATTCATTGTAGTCGAACTGTAGAAAAGCCTTGTTAAAGTGGCGATTGCGTTAGGAACGAAAATCTTATTCATAATTACCCCTCCACTATTCATAATATTCTGTCACCCGAGTCACTTTTAGTATGAGTCACTCTAAAAATGTTGTCAATCTTTATCTTTTGAGCATTTTTACTCACCAGTTGAAAGTGGGTATATATTCAAATTGAGTAATAGAATACCTGAGATTTTCCAAAGACAAAAATCATTGCACCGAAGTGCACGAAGTAGGCGAAAGAATGAAGTTTGTTTACGAAACGAACTAAATTATATATAACATGTTCATTCAGGCTCGATCTTAACCAGTTTGATTATATACTTCATCCATTTACTTTATTCTACAAAGGGGCCATTTTTTTATAAATTCTTTCAATGATGAATTCGTTCTGTGTTCGAAATTTTAAAAGGGCATAGATCCTTATAAACTGTAAAGAAGGCGGGCTTCCACATTACGCAACTCTCCAGATGAAACACTATCAGCCACAATTATTTGCATGGTTCTCGTAGTTGTCATTCGTTTGTCTGGATGCTTCATTTGTAGCTGCTGTTGTATCGCTCGGAAAAGTTCATTATTTTCTGGACGGTTTGCGTTATAGATTTCTTGTAAACTTTTTGATTTTTCCATGACTTTTCCTACTTTCCATCAAGTATGAATACATATAAAAGCTTATGATAATATTCTTATGGTCTATATTTCCGTCTAATCGCTTCTAATTCCTTCTTTTTTCAATTAAATCTTTAAAGAACTGAGAAGTTGCTCCTGATTTTTTACAAGGCATTGGCTCACCTGTCTTACAGTTGACCTTTGTTATATATGTTGTTGTTTCCTTAGTCTTTAAAAAGCAACCTGTGCATTAAACAGGAGGGAGGTATATCAGGATCTTATAAAGGGTGAATTAAAATCAGTAAATAATAAATGGAGGAGCATTTAAAAATTTCTTTAAAGAATCATTATTTAAGAAATCCAAGACCAGGAAAGTAGCCGCTTTGCAGTTTTTTAAATAATATCGGTGGAATATGGCAATAAATAAAAAAACACTATGTAGGAACACTTCACAAAACATATTTTCTAAGGGGCGGAAAATTGTGAACAATATGGGATGTCAATGCAGGTCCAATGACGAATTACAGCAACTGGTTGATGAGGCAAAAAAATATACGGGTAACGGGACAGTGGCAGACTATATACCGGCTCTTGAAAAGGCGAATCCTGGGGATTTATCTGTTGCTATTTACTATCCTGACGGGAAAGGATATTGTGCGGGTGATGTAAGCGGTAAAATGACCCTGCAAAGCATATCAAAAGTTTTGACACTTGCACTTGTGTTAATGGAAAAAGGGGAGGATTATGTCTTTTCCTATGTAGGAAAAGAACCCACTGGCGATCCTTTTAATTCGATTGCCAAGCTAGAGACAAACAAGCCATCCAAACCGTTAAACCCCATGATCAATGCAGGAGCATTGACTGTGACCAACATGATTGCAGGTAACAGTGTAACCGAGCGATTTGAACGTGTTTTACATTTTATCCGGGAGTTGACGCAAAATCCGAATATCGGCTTTAATGAAGAAGTTGCCCGGTCAGAATATAATACAGCAGACTTGAATAGGTCGTTAAGCTATTTTTTAAAGCAGCATCATGTAATAAATGAGGATGTGGAGGATTTAATCGAATTGTATTCGAAGCAGTGTGCCATTGAAATGGACAGTCAGGATTTAGCGAGGATAGGCTGTGTGCTTGCCATGAATGGGAAAGATTTGCTGACGGGAAGGCAAATCATTCCCGGGGATATTGCCCGTATTTGCAAGACATTCATGGTTACCTGCGGCATGTATAACGCATCAGGTGAATTTGCCATTAATGTTGGCATACCGGCTAAAAGCGGTGTGTCAGGGGGAATCATGGGGGCCGTCCCCGGAAAATGCGGGATTGGAATTTATGGTGCAGCGCTGGATGAGAAGGGGAACAGCGTTGCCGGGATAAAAATCTTGGAAATGATGGCGAAAAAGTATTCCTTAAGTATGTTTAATTTGTAAACATTGAAACCAGTACCGAGTCAGTCTGATGTTAAATGAGTTCAGGATATAGCCTTAAGGAAACAAATCATTTACTTTCAAGGCAAAAAAAAGACCTCTGCGCATAAGGGCAAGGTCTTAGGACTATTTCATAACAAGTTGGAGAAAAGAGATACTTTTTTATATAAAGCATTTACCTCTTTATTTCGGTGTTCCCCGATTTCATTTTTTAGCTGGCCTTCCATATCGGTCATCAGATCAGCTAACTTCAATGCCTTTTGTCTGTCGGAAATATTGCTGCGAATGATAGATTCATATTTTGCATTGTATTCAGTCAATGACATTTCTTCGGTCCTCCCATAATGTAAAGTCATATAAGCTTTCCTCTATTCCTTAACCATTCACCCCAATGTACTTAAGTGTAATTACAGGGTGTGAATGGTTAAGGATCATTTGTAACTCAGCGAGGTTCTTACTTCGTTTATAGTGCCAGTACCCGAATGTTTTCCGCATGGTATGTGTACCGATGCCCTCGATGTCCACCATGTCCGCTGCTTTATTAAGCTGTCTGTAAGCTTGTATCTTACTTATTGGCTTATCGCCCTTGCGTGAGGGGAATAGCCATTCACCATCAATGGTGGCTATATAGGCGGCCAATTCATTACATATAGTATTAAGCTGTATCATTCTTGGCTTTTTTGTTTTCCCTTCCTTGATGATGACTTCCATCTTGCCTTCAATGTCCTTTATCTTCAGCGATAATAGATCAGTCACCCGTAAGCCGGTATTGATGCCTAACAAGAACAATATGTAGTCTCTCTCGCTGCAATGTCTTTTCAATGACCATTTCATATCATCTAATTTTTCCGTTGATCTGATTGGTTGAACGTCTATTAAATGTTCTTTTGGCAAAAGTGATCACCCTTAATTCACGCCAATGGAATCAGCATTTTGAATGTATACTTTTAAGAGTAACACTGAAAAAGGAGTGAAGTCAATTTGAGGGGTATATTGATATTTTTGGGGCTGTCCATTTTATAAAGGATTCGGAGAATTTTTAGTTATTTATTGGATAATAATCGTTAAAAACTTCTGGGACTTGATATAATGAAAATAGTAATATTTTTCTAAACTAGTGTTTTTGATGGGATATTTAATAGATGAATTCATTCTGAATTTAATATGCTTTAGCAGGATTGGGGAAACCACCATGAAGAGAGATTTGGCTATTTTGAAAAAATTACTGCCTATGATGTCAAGGTTGATTACCATGGCAATTATGGTTTTGGTTTTTTACTGCATGTTCATGTTCGCAGACCTGGATAATGAAAAGTCAGACAGCGGGCGTCATAACGTGCGGTCGGTGAATTTTGAAGAGATGAGCGATCAAGAGTCTGAAGAAAAGCCAGCAGGTTCTATGGTGAACTATTGTAAAGAAAGCGCTAATGAGAGTCGCTCCTCCAGTTGGTTTGGTATGGAAGTAAACGAAATGGAACCTAGCGAATACACGGTTGAATGCATTGAACATTTGGAATAGCAGTAGAGTTCTCCTATGGGATCGAATTCAGGATTCACACCAAGGACATTAGGTACGTCACATCCAAGCGTCTGGCTGGCTTAATGGAATGGAGCAGAATAATAAATGTTTTGGAAAATAAGGTCTGCACTGAAATGATTGGTGACGAACAGGGTACACAGCGGTGGAGGTATATATTAACCTGTTTGGATCTTAACCAAACAGGTTTTTAGTATGAAAGGAAATCCAATGGAAAAAATGGAATAGAATATAATGAGGCATGAAGGAAAATTTTTCACCCCCATATCTTTTTCTCTTTCTGAAACGTTTAGAGGATAGAGGGTGTTGAAGGAGTGAGAAAAATGATAAATAAGTTGAGGGAAGATATTTCTGAAGAAAAGGATAACGTTGCAATTTTGCGTGAAGTTTATCCTGAATTGAATCGGTTTTGCCGATTTCTGACCCAAAATAATTGGGATGGGGATGATTTGGCTCAGGAAACGATATTGAAGGCAATGCAGGGTTATGGGAAAAAAACGGTGATAACCACAGCTTTATTGAAGACGATAGCCCGGCATTCCTGGATTGATACGATACGAAAAAGGAAAAAAGAATCTTTAGACGATCTGTTGGATGCAGAACAACTGGGGGCAGTTGGGGAAAACGTCTTTGAAACGGTTGAATATATAATAAAATCCCTTACCCCGAAACAAGCTGTAGTGTTCATATTAAAGGAAGGATTCCTCTACCGGTCAAAAGAAATCTCAGAATACTTGAACACCACGGAAACGGCTGTAAAGGCAATCCTGAACCGCGTGAAGAAGCGTTTTGAGAATGACGTTGAAGATCGCAGGTTGACTTGCGTGGAAGATTGGCAGTATGAGGAGGAACAGCGGCTCATGTCGCTGATGACACAGGCTTTAAAAGCCCAAAATCCTGATATCCTCATTAGAAGCATCCCATCTTTCAAATCCCTGAACAGTGAGTCGATGATTCCTAAACTGATGAATCGTTCGAATCTTTCCAAATCAAGCTTCACTCCTTCAAACACACTCTCAATGGCTGCATAGCCAACATTATTGTTAGGAGGAAGAAGAGATATGACCACCATTCCATATGTAATTGAGCAATCCAGCAAAGGTGAGCGCTCGTACGATATTTATTCCAGACTTCTAAAAGACCGTATCATCATGATTGGGGAAGAGATCACCGATCATTTAGCCAATAGTGTGGTTGCCCAATTGTTATTCTTGGCAGCAGATGCACCTGACAAAGAAATTACCATCTTCATAAACAGTCCAGGGGGATCAACCAGTGCCGGTTTCGCCATTTATGATACGATGCAATATATTAAGCCTGATATCAGGACTGTATGTACGGGGATGGCCGCATCATTCGGTGCCATGCTTTTATTGGCGGGTACGAAAGGGAAAAGGTGCGCTTTGCCAAATAGTGAAATCATGCTTCATCAACCACTTGGTGGGGCGAGGGGGCAAGCAACGGAGATCGAAATTTCTGCCCGAAGGATTTTGAAGCTAAAGGATCATATCAATCAAATCATCTCCGAAAGGACCGGTCAGCCTATCGAAAAGGTGGCAAAGGACACAGATCGCGATTACTTCTTAAGTGCAAATGAGGCGAAGGATTACGGTATAATCGATGAAATAATCGTTCAGGACAATTAATTCTGATAAAGACGCCGGCTGTACGAAAACGAAAAGAAACTGCCGATTTTAGATTGGCAGTTTCTTTTTTACATTACTCCATCTATTTATCGACAAACCCCAGACCTTGTTCCTAATACTATTCCAATCCACTACCTTAGCTTCATCCTGCCCGGCACCCGATATTATCAATTTTTCATTGTCCACTGTTGCTGCATTATATGTGTCATCCAGTATGCAATAAGTGACGAATGAATCTTCTTGAAAAAATGGAATGGTATGTTGGGTAATTATCGATCTGAAACGACTTTAATTCTTATTGAAGGGATGAGAGGGTTGGATGTCTTCTATTTTGGATAGTTATTCCATTCAATATGTTAAAATAAATATTATCTGACATTATCAATCTTGGAGGAAGTTTTTATGAAGAAAACGCAAAAGGTTTTACTTATTAGCGTAATCTCTGCTTCTGCATTATTCGGGTTGGGGGTTGCTTCCTTTAAAATCATGGAGAACTCCAATGAGTACGAAAAAGCTCAACTGGCAATGGAAGCCAGGGAAGCCAAGGAACAAATTGAAAGAGAAAGAGAAGATGAAAAAATCGAAGCCCAAAGGGAAGCGAAAGCGAAAGCTGCGGAACTTGAAGCGAAAACAGCGATATATGATGGGATTGAATTTGAAACAGGACTTGATGAAGGCTCAACCGAAACGGAAGTCATGGACGTCATGCATAAAATGACTCATCAAAAGGTTCGCTCGCAAGATAAATGGGGAGCTATACCGATGTCCCCTAAGATTATAGAAGAAGTTTATAAAATAGTGGATTCAAGTGATTTTCATCATAGAGATAGATTGCTGTCCATCGCTGCGGGGTGGCGAGACTTTGATTTTAGCACGATCGTTCAGGACCATAACTTCTTTTGGGAAGACAAAGAAGGCACCGTTGGAAAAGCCCATGGAACATTAAGTCGGGCAGAAGAGGTTGAATTCATTGAAGTTAATTTTAAATGAGGGGAAAGTAATGATATGCCAAAGGGCGAGTTGGCAAAGTCCGCTCAATAAAGAAAATACTCAAACTTCCTGCACTAAGGCCAGTTCCTCAGGAAGTTTGAGTATTTTCGGAAGCTTTAATTCGAGACAGGAGTTTTATTTCTTAATAATTAGTCTGCTGGACTCGTTCTCCTTGTTTACGGGAACGTCTTTTCCAACTGTGACCCTACGAACGACGCGGTGCTGGTCCCCGTAATCGGCAATAGCGTAATGCTGCGTGGCTAGGTTATCCCAAATGGCCACGTCGCCTTCACTCCATTGCCAACGCACGGTATTTTCTAAGCGCGTGACGTACGAATCGAAGATGCTTAATAATCTTTCGGATTCACTTGTTGTATAGCCTTCCACTCTACCAGCAAAGCCGCCTAATAACAAATGCCTTTTTCCGGTTTCGGCGTGTACGTGAACGACTGGGTGCCTTGTTTTATAAATTGTCGATTCGAATATATCACGATATTTCTTTTTAACCTCATCATCAATGTTTTCGGCTGGTTTGAATTGAGCATAATCATATTCATTTGTATGGATTGCCCATAGTCCGTCCGCTAATTTCTTCAATCCATCCGGCAGGTCCTCATATGCTTCATTCGTATTGGCCCAAACTGTATCTCCGCCAACATCAGGGATGGTTACCCCTCTTAAAACTGAGTATTTAGGAACCTCTGGAACGAAAGTGACATCAGTGTGCCAATGGTTTGCTTTAGCACCGCGTTCGGAGTCAAGTTCGAAAATATAATTAGTATTATCTTTGACGGGTACCGTAGGATGTGCATAAGGTTCACCCAATAGTTTGGCAAATGCTTCTTGGCTGGCATCGTCCAAATGATTTTGACCTTTGAAGAATATGACTTTATAATCGTTTAACGCTTGTTTGATTTCATTGAAAATAGTTAAATCCAAGTCCCCGCTTAATTGCACTCCTTGAATTTCCGCTCCAATCCTTCCTGCTACCGGTACCACTTTCAATTGTTGTGTTTTAGTTTCCGTCATAATCAATCTCCTCCTGTAAGGTTAGTTTTTTATTTTTTAAAGGCTTCATCAATGTATTCATTGTTGATGTGATCTTTAAAATTAAATGATTTCTTGATATAGCCCACATCAGCTAAAGTATCGATGGATTCTTGTTGTGCTTTGATGGCATCTTCGGTAAAGAAGATATTTGGTTCTTCGGCCGTTATTATTGTCTTTACCGTGCTCACAGGCAATTTCGTTTCTTTGGAATAAATTTCAGATGCTTCATCTGGATTCTCAATTTGCCAATCGGCAGCTTTTTTATAAACCTTTAAATAGGCCTCGACAATTTCAGGATGCTCTTCGGCAAAGCCGTTGCGTGCAATGATTGCACCTGGAGCTAATATTTTTCCTTTTACTTTAAGTGCGACAGCATTCCCTTTTTCAATATTATTAAGGTAATAGGGGTTCCATATCGCCCAGGCGTCCAATTGTTTCGTTTCAAAAGCCGCCTGAGCATCATCCGGTTGCAAATTGATGAGTTTAATATCATCAGTCGTTAAACCATGGGCTTTCAACGCCTTGATTAAATACACATGACCCGTTGTCCCCGAAGCAACACCGACCGTTTTTCCCTTTAAGTCTTCAATCTGCTTTATATTACCTTCCGCTTGAGCCAGGATCCGGACAGATGACTCACCCCGGCCTGTTTGTGCAATCACTTCGAATGGCAGATTCTTATCAATGCCGGCAATCAGTGCACCATCCCCTAAAAAAGACAGGTCAACCCGATTGGAAGCAAGGGATTCCAAAAGCGGGGGACCACTCTGGAATTCACTCCATTCGATTTGGGCATCCAATTTAGAAAACTCTTCGTTGAACAATCCCTTTTCCTTTGCTATGACCAATGGCCCCATCTTGCCATTTAAGGCAATATGAACTTTCAGTGGAGCACTTTTCCCAGAAGCTTTGCCGTCATCGGAATTACAGCCCGACAATACAGCGATACTAATGATGGCAAGTAGTACTGCGGTTAGATGTTTACGATATTCCTTCATGAATTCCCTCCTTTTTTACAGCTATACACATCTGGATAGTCAGAATAATGACAAAAAGAGATTCAACGAAGAGTTTGCTTGGTTACTCTTCATTGAATCTCCGGTAGTCCAGTTGATTCACATGACCTTTATTAAATTGGCTCCAGTGTGAAGTGGGTTTGTGTATGAATGCATCTTAACAGCTGTTAGAATTATCTGTCAAACACTTTATTGATTAATCCGATAAAATAAATTGGTATTAGGTGTTGATTCTAAATAATCGATAAGTTAATATAAAATGAAATATTGAATCGACTAGTTAACTGGAGATTCAGCAAAGGGACAATATGTGCCTTATTGCTGGATCTCTATTTTTTTTAATTGAGAAAGGGTGACGGGATTGGTTGTGACGTTAGAAATTAATCAGGTAAGCAAAACATTTAAGAATGAGAATGAAAGTGTCCATGTTTTGGATCATTTAAATCTGACCGTCAACAATGGTGAGTTCGTTACCATCATTGGTCCAAGCGGCTGCGGGAAAAGCACATTATTAAAGTTGATTGCAGGACTTGATTCAGACTTTGATGGCACGATCATGGCAGGGGATCTTACGGTTAGCGGCCCTTCTAAAGACCGTGGTTTCATTTTTCAGGAGCATCGCTTATTTCCCTGGCTAAACGTGGAGAAGAATATTGCAGGTAACCTTCCATTAAAGAAACCGGACATACGAAGAAGGGTGGATGATTTGATTACACTCGTTAAACTAAAAGGGTTTGAAAAGGCGTATCCACGCCAATTATCCGGTGGAATGTCGCAGCGTGTTGCCATTGCCAGGGCCTTATTGCGTAATCCTGAAGTTTTATTGCTGGATGAGCCATTCGGTGCATTGGACGCATTCACGCGAACTCATCTTCAAGAGGCTTTACTGGAAATATGGGAGAGGAATAAGACAACGATGGTGCTTGTCACCCATGATATTGATGAATCCATCTTTTTATCGAAGAAGGTGGTCATCATGGATGCAAAGCCTGGACGGATTAAAGCTATCGTTCCGATTGATTTGCCATACCCAAGAATCCGAACAAGCAAAGCGTTCCAGGAATTCAGGTCCGTCATATTAACCCAACTTGAACATCATCCAGTAGAGGTGGAAGATTGGAGCATTTAATTGAATTTTTGAAAAAGGAAGGATGGATGGAAATTATGTCTACACAGACCGTTGCACAAAACAAGCACCTTGTCATAAGGGAAACGACAAAACAATCCAAACTTGCCAAATCGGCATTGCGGGGTTCGGTTCTTCCCGTTGTCGTGTTGATTGCATGGCAAGCATTAGGTTCGGTTGGCATCCTGCCTGCCCAATTGTTCTCATCCCCTTTATTGATCGTCATGACGTTCATTGATCTCGTCCAGTCGGGGGAAATGGGCATGCATTTACAGATCAGTTTAATGCGGGCTTTTATTGGCTTTGCCCTAGGTGGGTTTTTAGGCTTATTGTTTGGAGTCATCGTTGGGATGCAAAAAAAATCCGAAGAGTATCTTAACCCAAGCATTCAAATGTTACGAACGGTTCCTTTACTCGCGATCACGCCTTTATTCATTATGTGGTTCGGGTTTGGTGAACTATCCAAAGTGCTGCTTATTGCTTTAGGTGCTTTTTTTCCACTATATCTACAAACTTTTTTGGGCCTTCGTAATGTGGATAAAAAACTCTACGATGTTGCCCTAATCTTGGAGTTTAGCCGTCGGGAACAAATAACGAAGCTAATGATTCCGGCAGCATTGCCTAACATATTACTTGGTATCCGTTTAGCCTTAAGTGCGGCATGGATGTGCCTGGTGGTCGCTGAATTGCTTGGTGCGGATAGAGGGGTGGGATTCATGATCCAGGATGCCCGTTCATTCATGAAAACGGACGTCGTATTCGTAGGCATCATCATTTTTGCCCTCGCTGGTAAAATTTCAGACTCATTCGTACGCTTCTTAGAAAATCATTTGCTGAAATGGCAAGATAGTTTTAAAGCCTAATTGAAAAAGGATGACCGCCCGGTGATGGGTGGTCATCCTTTTTCTTATTAGGTATGTATGTTTAATCTATTTCTTTATATAAGGGCAAATAAATGGTGAACGATGTTCCTTTGTTCACTTCGCTCTGTACCACGATTTTCCCTTTGTATTTTTGAACGATGGAATAACAAACGGTCAGACCGATACCGGTTCCCCTATCTTTAAGTGAGTAAAATGGGGTGCCGAGTATTTCAAGCTGCTCTTTTGATAGGCCTATTCCTGTATCCGTTATTCGTATTTTAGCCATAGTGCGTTCCTGCTCTGTTTCCACCTTGATGAATCCGGGCTTGTTCATTGACTCAATTCCATTTTTCATGATATTGACCAGTATCTGTTTCAGCTCGATGGGATTCATGTTAATGTGCAGGTCGTCACGGAAATCGAGAAGAAATCCGATGTTGCGATTATTGGCAAAACTGGTTAATAGGTCGGAAATCTTTTGGATTTCATCATTTAAAGGAATGACCTGTACATTATCCGTTTGCGGTTTTGCTAAAGACAAATAGTCATTGATAATCACTTGTGTATATTCAAGTTCCGTAAGCATGGTCTGTACATAAAATTTTTCCGTTTCATTCAGTTCCTTCTCTTGATCTAATAGCTGGGCAAACCCTTTAACGACCGTAATCGGATTACGTATCTCATGTGCAATGGTGGCAGCTAGCTGTCCGACTGAGTTCAATTGCTTGGCCTGCTGTATTTCCTTATGAAATGCATTATTGGATTCCATCCTATTATTGGTTCCTATGAATACGAATACCAATATGATTTGTATAGCGATGAAATTAAGCGTGTTGCCGAAACTATCCAAAGCGACATATTCATAAGTGTGTTGAAGATCCGTTTTTGAAATGATCAAGATGGAAGCGGGACCTAATATGATATTTAAAGTGGCCACAATATAAAACCCGATCTTATCAAAGAGAAAAATGGGAAACAAGGGTGCTATTGCAAATATGGCCAGCATGATGGAAGTATCCGGGAATATCCAAAATTTGCTATAAAAATAAACAGTAATTAAGAAAATGAATAGGGTTTTATAAAAATTGACTTCTGTTTTTAAGAAAAATAACAGAGAAATTATCATCCCCGATATTAAAATGACCTGTATTGTCATCTCGTAGGGATTATCTTTCCAACTTATAGGTGATACAGAAATCCCAACTAATAGTAAAAAGGATATCATTGCCATGAAAGCCTTCAGTATAAATCGGTGTTTATTTTGATAATATTGGTAATTTTTTAACATAATTCCCCTTAATATTAATATTCTGTTTGCTTAATAGTAATATGATACTAGTTTTTTGTAAATCAGAAAAAGATAGATTTTGTCATTGATAACCTTTCTATCTATATTGTGGAAAGGGAAAGGTTCTTGAGGAAAGCACCCTGACCGGCCCAAAAGGTGTGTACATCCTTTCCAATATCTAGAGTTTATCGTAGATATGGGAGACTTACATTGTGTGAATAAGAAGCATGACTTGCATAAAAGCGGAGTAAGGAGTTAAGAAATGCGGAGGGATTGGGAATATTTAGTTATGCCATTTGGATGACCGTTGATTACCAGTATCCATATATAGCAGATTTTTCATATGCGCTTTTTTGGAAAAAGAGGCTTTTTGGAGGCTTCTTATCATTAATCAAACAATAAATTTTTATTCAACTTTTTAGTTGGGTAGAACGAACTGCATGATTGCCCTGTTTTTGATAGGTTATTTTAACCATTTTAACTACTATATTATTTCTTTACATTATATTCGCTGTAGATTCACATTCCCCTTTTAAAATAATGGTAATAATGGGAGGGAGAGAGGGAAATGAGAACGAATCTAAAGAAATTCGGTTTTTGTATGATGAGTGCGGCCTTTATATTGCAGGCTACTTCAATGGGGGCCTCCGCTGCAAATGGAAATCATTCCAATTCATCTATTTATGAGAAGAAAATTGTGAATGTGGCACATAGGGGAGCTTCTGGTTATGCACCTGAACATACCATTCCCGCTTATCAAATGGGAGAACAAATGAAAGGCGATTACATAGAAATCGATCTTCAAATGACCAAGGATGGTAGATTGATAGCAATGCATGATGAAAAAGTGGATCGTACAACGAATGGTACTGGCCTTGTGAAGGATTTAACGCTGGCAGAAATCAAGAAACTGGACGCCGGTACTTGGTTCAATGAAAAATATCCACAATTGGCAAAAGAGGTATATGAAGGGGTAAAGGTTCCTACTCTTGAAGAAGTCTTTAAGAAGTTTGGAAAGAACGCCAATTACTATATCGAAACAAAGTCCCCTGATGTGTATCCAGGTATGGAAGAAGAGCTTCTGCAGGTTCTGGCAGAATATAAAATGGTGGATTCGAAGGGCCGTACAAAGAATGTATTAATACAATCATTCAGTAAAGAAAGCCTTATGAAGGTTCATGACTTGAATCCAAAGTTACCTCTTGTGCAACTTTTTTCTTACAAGACCCAAGCAACTATTTCCGATGAAGAATTGGAATCCATAAAGGAATATGCAGTTGGCGTTGGCCCGAACTTCAGTAAAGTTGACGGACAATATGTGAAGATGGTTCGAAACCATGACCTCCAATTCCATCCATATACAGTAAATGAAAGAGCCGATATGAAAAAGGCGCTTGAATGGGGTGCAACGGGGCTGTTTACGAATTATCCCGATGTGTTCAACGAGGTACTAAGTGAGTATAAGCAAAATGATAATGGAAATAAAGTTACTAAATAAATGGTTTCAAATGTGAGTTCCGGTTTCCGGGGCTTTTTTTTTGTCATCCAGGTGCAGCATAATGGGCGATTAATTCTTGGGGAAATTAGATGTCCATAGGCTTAGTGGTCTTTCGGACGGGTATATAAAATAAATAAAGAAAATTTTAGGAGGTTGATTATGAAGGCTGTAACTTTTCAAGGAGCAAAAGATATACAGGTAAAACAAGTTGAAGATCCGAAACTTCAGCAAAAGGATGATATCATCGTCCGAGTGACTTCAACAGCTATATGCGGGTCCGACCTCCATATATATCAGGGTGCTTTGCCGACGCATAAAGATTATGTCATTGGCCATGAACCGATGGGCATCGTCGAAGAAGTGGGTCCGGAAGTGACAAAGGTGAAGAAAGGGGAAAGGGTTGTCCTGCCTTTCAACATTTCTTGCGGGCACTGTTATTATTGTGAACATGATATGGAGAGTCAATGTGATAATTCCAACCCTAATGAAGCGGTGGATACAGGCGGGTACTTTGGTTTTACGGAACGATATGGGAACTATCCAGGCGGGCAGGCAGAATATTTAAGGGTACCATATGGAAACTTCATGCCGTTTGTCATCCCAGAGTCATGTGAACTAGAAGATGAGGCGTTATTGTTCATGTCCGATGTGCTGCCAACCGCATATTGGAGTGTAGAGAACGCTGGCGTCAAGAAAGATGATACGGTAGCGGTATTGGGCTGTGGGCCGATTGGCTTGATGGCTCAGAAGTTCGCTTGGATGAAAGGAGCAAAAAGGGTCATTTCCATCGACAATCTTCCTTATCGACTAAATAAGGCTAAACAGATGAATAAAGTGGAGGCATATAACTTCGATGAGTATAACGATATGGGCAGCTACATTAAGGAAATCACATCTGGCGGTGTCGATGTGGTCATAGATTGTGTGGGAATGGATGGCAAGAAATCGCCGCTTGAGGCGGTTGAGCAAAAGCTGAAACTTCAGGGTGGAACGTTAAGTGCGATCGAGATTGCACTTAACGCCGTACGTAAATTCGGCACGATTCAACTGACGGGCGTATATGGTTCGAAATATAATATGTTCCCATTAGGCAATATATTTGAGAGGAACATTAGCCTGAAAATGGGACAAGCACCGGTCATTCACTACATGCCCAAACTTTTTGAAAAAATCACGGCTGGAGAGATCGACCCTACGGAAATCATATCCCATAAAGTCCCTCTCGAAAAAGCGAGTGAGGCTTATCGAATCTTTAACGATCACGAAGATGGATGTATTAAAGTGGTGCTAAAGCCATAATGTGAGCTACATAAAAAATCCAATGCCCCTGAGCTGCATTGGATTTTTTAGTTGAGTTCATAAATAGATCAAAGTGTATGGTGCATGATTGATAAACGTATAAATGACGCTTGATAAATGAACATCATACACGTGAACTGAGGAAATCGGGGTTACACTGTTTTTTTACTATGATGCCGTTTAAAGGGGATTCCGGGAAAGTGACGATTACCCTTCCGATGATGAAGGAGAGATGCAGTGCCAAGTGATATTGAATAAGGGTTTTTGGTAAGGGAATTGAGTATTTATATTATATAATGATAGTGACAAAAGGAGGATGTTTCAGATGGTATATAACTCGGCAGCAGAAATTTGTGAAGGGTTTGGTTATCCGCCCGTTCACGTTAAATTGACGATAGAGATCATCGATAAGAGATTGGGACCTGTAAAGGCAGAAGCAGAGATTGCCATCAAGCCTGTTAAGTCAAAGGGATATCTGGAAGTATTGGTGGAAGATTTGGAATCGGAGCATATCTTTGCTGATGAAAATGGCAGTATCTATGGCAGCTTCGGCATCGATCAAAGCATCCAGATATATGATGAAGTCCTGACTACCATTCCGTTCGAAGAAATAATGGGAAATGAAAATTGGAAAGAGACAGTTGAGGAATCCATCACGGCGGATAAACTAAAGGAACAACTGGGAAAATCCCTAAATGATTATCAATTCAGTGATTTGAGTGGGAAATATAAATTCAGGAAAAGATGTACGATAACAGAACTCCAATTCATAGATTAAACGAAAGGAGAAGGCGATATGCTTTCTCTTTTTTCGATCATTACATATGGCCATGATATGTTTCCGTATCATAATCAGTTGCAAAATATGGAAAACCTTTGATTAGGTTTTAATGATTTCAACTTGCATTTATTATATTACTTTACATAGGTTAATATATTGTTAAGGGATTTTATAAGAAATAGAAATGAATATTTTAAAAGATAAAAAGGAGAATATATGAAAATTGGTTTGGTACGGCATTTTAAGGTGGCACATGAATTTCCTACTGGGAAATCTGTGACGGCGGATGATATGAAGCAATGGTTTGTGGACTATGATGCAGCGGATATTATTTATGGAACGACTTTATTTGGCGTGGAGGAATGGCAGGAATGTTATTGTAGTGATATGTCGAGAGCCGTCAAGACAGCGGAACACATCTTTCCAGGCACGGTTCATCGGATGGAGGAGCTGCGGGAAATACCTTCTCCCCCTCTGAGAGGAAGGATTAAGCTGCCGTTCATCCTTTGGGCCATCTGGATTCGCTGCTGCTCGGTGATCAACAAGGAGACAAGGGCGGAAATTAAGTTTGCTGAGCAAAGAATCAATAAAGTATTGGATGAAGTCTTTGCAAAGGGGGAAAGGAATGTCCTGATCGTGAGTCATGCCGCCCTCATGGTATATATGAGGAAAGAGCTGATCCGACGTGGGTTCACCGGTCCAAAGTTCAAAATTGCCAGTAATGGAAAACTGTATGTATTTGAAAGTAGAAAAGGGAAATGAATATATGATTCCGACCGGAAAAGGTAAGCCATTTTGCGAAGAAAGGGCATGCATTTTCCGAATAGTTATTCTTTTTTTATTAGTTGTGGTTTATTATTGTAATAGTGTAATTTTTACGAATTCAATATTGGGGAAAGAGGGGTGGACATTTTGCTGAAGGCAGTTTTTTTTGATTTAGATGATACATTACTATGGGATCAGAAAAGTGTAAAAGAGGCTTTTGTGGCCACATGCGAAGTTGCCAAGGAGAAATATGGTCTGAATGTCGACGAGTTTGAAGAAGCGGTGCGGAAGGAAGCGCGTGATCTTTATTCTTCTTATGATACATATGCATTCACTCAAATGATCGGAATCAATCCATTTGAGGGACTATGGGGGAATTTTCAGGATGATCATGATGAATTCCGGAAGATGGCCGGGATTGTACCGGCTTATCGGAAAGAAGCGTGGACGAGGGGCTTGAAGGCATTAGGGATCGATGACCCGGAATTTGGGCTTGAACTGGCAGAACGTTTCCCGGCAGAAAGACGCAAAAAGCCATTTATCTATGAAGAAACATTCCGTGTTCTGGATGAATTAAAAGGGAAGTACAAATTGCTGTTGCTTACGAACGGATCTCCTGAGCTGCAAAATACCAAACTTGAAATAACACCTGAACTGGTTCCTTATTTCGACCAAATCGTGATTTCAGGCGCATTTGGACGAGGTAAACCGGATGCCTCCATTTTTGAGCACGCTTTGGAAATCATGGAGCTTGATAAGGATGAAGTATTGATGGTCGGCGATAATTTAATGACCGATATCCTTGGAGCATCACGGGTAGGCATAAAGTCGGTCTGGATAAATCGCCATGATAAGGAACGGAATGAAGTGCTTCCAACCTATGAAATCAAGCATTTAGAGGAGCTTTTCCCTATCCTTGAGAGCCTGGGGAATTAATTCGCGCTCCTCCTCCAAATAACAAATTTTAGATGATTGCAGAGAAAATATTAGGTCTTTCAAATTATTTACAGAATGAAAAGGGTGATATATAGTTACCCTGTAATCAATTAAATTATTTTCAGACTAGGGGTGTCCAATAAAAGTTGGGCTGAGAGAGAAGCGCTTAAGCTTCTTAACCCTCAGGACCTGATCTGGTTCATACCAGCGTGGGGAAGTTAGAATCTACTAAACGATGACCTTTCAATTGGTCATTTCTGTAGTCATACTAACGTTAGCCGGGTCTTAAATATGAGACCTGGCTTTTTCGTGCGAAATGGATTGGATTTCGTCCTTTTTAAATGAACTTAAAAAGGAGAAATGAAATCATGAAGAGTAATTCAGTAAATGACATGAACGTTTCAATTATGTCCAGTTTTGCCGGGAGTAAAAAAGTGTATGTTGAGGGATCTAGGCCCGATATTAAAGTACCTATGCGTGAAATTGGGCTAAGTCCGACGACTGGGGCATTCGGAGAAGAGGAGAATCCGCCTTTACGTGTATACGATACAAGCGGCTTCTATACGGATTCAGAATATCCGATTGATATTCATAAAGGCCTTGCCCCGATTAGACGCAGCTGGGTTCTTGAACGGGAAGATGTTGAAGAGTATGAAGGGCGTGAAATAAAGCCCGAAGATAACGGATATAGAAAAGTGGAGTCACAATCCAATGCCGAAGTTTTTCCAGGGTTGAAAAGAAAACCATTGCGTGCAGTGAAAGGGAAAAACGTAACCCAGCTTCATTATGCCCGCAAAGGGATCATTACTCCAGAAATGGAGTTCATTTCGATCAGGGAAAATGTAGACCCTGAGTTTGTAAGGGAAGAGGTAGCTAGCGGGCGGGCAATCATTCCGGCAAATATTAACCATCCTGAAAGTGAGCCCATGATCATCGGACGTAATTTTCACGTGAAGATAAACGCGAATATTGGAAATTCAGCTGTCAGTTCATCGATCGAAGCTGAAGTGGAGAAAATGACTTGGGCTACACGATGGGGTGCAGACAACATAATGGATCTTTCCACAGGAAAGAATATTCACACGACGCGGGAATGGATTATCAGGAATTCACCTGTGCCGGTTGGGACGGTTCCGATATATCAAGCATTGGAAAAAGTGAATGGGGTGGCGGAAGATTTAAATTGGGAAGTTTTCCGGGATACATTAATCGAGCAGGCTGAGCAAGGTGTCGATTACTTCACCATACACGCTGGTGTGCTTTTGCGATACATCCCCATGACAGCAAAGCGAGTTACGGGTATTGTTTCACGCGGAGGCTCCATCATGGCACAATGGTGCTTGGCCCACCATCAGGAAAGTTTTCTCTATACCCACTTTGAAGAGATTTGTGAAATCATGAAGACGTATGATGTTTCTTTCTCATTAGGTGACGGTCTCCGTCCGGGATCCATTGCAGATGCAAACGATGAGGCACAATTTGCGGAATTGGAAACACTTGGCGAATTGACGAAGATTGCTTGGAAGCACGATGTTCAAGTCATGGTGGAGGGACCCGGTCACGTACCGATGCATTTGATTAAAGAAAATATGGATAAGCAGCTGGAAGTCTGTCAAGAAGCACCCTTCTATACCCTGGGACCTTTGACGACGGATATAGCTCCTGGATACGACCATATCACTTCTGCGATTGGTGCAGCCATGATTGGTTGGTTTGGAACGGCCATGCTTTGCTATGTGACACCGAAAGAGCATTTAGGACTTCCGAATAAAGAGGATGTTCGGGTAGGGGTCATTACTTATAAAATTGCAGCACACGCAGCTGATCTTGCAAAAGGCCATCCGCAGGCAAGAAAACGGGATGATGCCCTTTCGAAGGCTAGATTCGAATTTCGTTGGAGAGATCAATTCAATCTTTCCCTTGATCCTGAAAGGGCGGTTGAATATCACGATGAAACTCTTCCGGCAGAAGGTGCTAAAACAGCCCATTTCTGTTCAATGTGCGGACCGAAATTCTGCAGTATGAGAATTTCTCAGGACATCCGTGATTTGGCGAAGGAAAAGGGTCTGGGTTTTGAGTCGGTAATCGATGAAGGGCTTAAAGAAAAAGCGAATGAATTTAGGAAAACGGATGGGAAAATCTATCAATGATTCCGACGAGAGGGAGAATTCGATGAATCGAGTAATCCAGATAAAAGTTGAAATGAAACAGTTGGAAATTCAATTGGAGCAGCTGAAAAGGGAGCTGAACATTTTTCGGGAGAATTGTAACCATGAATTTATCAAAAATGATTATAGTCAACAATGTACAAAGTGCCACTTGATCGAAAGTCTTCAATGGTAATGATTCCTTAATCGTCATCATCCCCTTAATCATGTTGAACATTCAATCACAAAACATGATTAAGGGGATCTATTTACATACTTATTTTTTAATATGAAGAGGAGGAGGGACAAGCCATCCTTTTTCCTTATTCAATCTTAGGAAGTCGGCACCCAATGCAGCTTTATTCGTATGGAATTGCGCAAACATCTGTGCAATATCTTCGCGGATGCATTGACCCATCATTTGGCTGCAAGCAACTAATCCCGCATTAATATCGATTGATACTGAAGCGGAGATTTCAGGATCTTGAAGACGTGCCCCGACGGGAATATCCTCCAAGTTAGCTTTAGGCCTTTCAGGTGGTGATGGAGGCAGTCCTACGTTATTTTCTTTTAATAATGATTCAAGTTGGTCATGTTCCTGTTTCCCTTGATTGATCACTTCTACTAGCAATTTATGCAGGTCCTTGTCGCCAGTATGATTAAGCATGGTTTGATGACATGCAATCAACCCTTTTGTAGTGGTCAGAAATGCCCATGTTCCAAATACCTCTCCGTAATGCATAGGCTCATCTTTCGGATTTCCGCTTAAAATTCCCATAACCATCCTCCTTGAAATTCATTAACGCATTTAAGTTACCCTGAATTCATCCAAGCATGCAACGTTGTGTTTGGGAAATGTTAGAGGGCTTTTAATGCTTACCCTTTTATTCCTTGCAGCCATTCTTGATAACATTCATCACAGAGCATTTCATTTCTATCCGTGTCAGTAACTTGAAATGCTACTATATGGATATTTTTTTCTTCCGTGACATCACTACAATAGAAGCATTGATGTGTCATTAGGAATCCTCCCATGTATTAAAACTGTTTATAGTTTAAAGCGCTACGGTTTTTTTATACAGAAAAAATGATGCAGCAGTTTATTGGTCTTCTTGGAAGAGTTTAGATTGAATAATCCGGTTGGGGTTTAACATACTAAACGTGTTCGCTTGATTGATAAAATGAGGAGGGAAATACAATGCAAAACCAATATCAACAAGGTCAAGTACACCAGAACATGCAAACGGGTGCCATCCCCCCACAATTGAATCACGGTGGTCACGAAGTATTCGATGTACATGAAGTGCTGTCGGGAGCGATCGGTACTTTAAACACATATACTCTTTTGCGTCAGCATGTCCAAGATCAGGAATTACTCGACATTCTGGACCGGCAATATCAGTTCATCCAAGATGAATATAATATTTCATTGGAGTGCTTCCAAACGGGCCAGGATCCTTCTAAACCGACTCAGAGCTACAAAATGAATCAAGGTAACGATTTTATATATGGATTGACACCGACTCAGCCAAAGAAACCTTTGCAATCCGTATCGGAAATTACGGATGAATGCATTTCAGGCTTGATGCTTGCAGCTGTTAAGTCTGCAGCATCCATGAAGGCGATGGCAGCGCTTGAAATAACGAATCCGGTTGTTCGCCGCGTATTTGCGGATTCAGTTCCGAACTGCATTGAAATGGCCTATGAGATTTCGATATATCAAAACAAACATCATTATTACCAAGTCCCGCAGCTTGCACAGCAGGATATGCAGCAAATGATGAATTCGTATGCACCGGCACAAGGAAATAACAACAACATGAGTCATTAAAAGCATTTATTAAGAACATAAAGAAGGGATAGGACTAATTCTCCTATCCCTTCTTTATCATTGTTTCATCTGGTTTATTTCCTGAATGCACTCCTGGACGAGGGTAACAGCCTGACTCATGGTTGCTCCTCCGCCAAATGCCGCGGTCACACCAATGGCTTCAAGAATTTCTTGTTCGGAACAGCCTTGATCAAGACATCCCTTTGTATGATAGATAATACAGTATTCATCTTGTGAGTATAAGCTTATTCCTAGTGCGATAAGCTGTTTTTCTTTCTTGGACAATTGACCTTCTTTAAAGCACTCTTCCGTAAACGAATTGAATTTCTCAGCAAGATCTGGCATTTTATGCGTAAAGACACCGATTCCAGCTTTATAATCACGAAGAGCATTTTCAGTAGAATTATTCGCTTCATATTCCATTTTTCATTCAGCTCCATCCAAAATTTTTTCATCAAAAATTAGTATGAGCTAAATGTTGGACGATTAAACAGAAACGCAGGAGTTTACCGAAGTAATCATGGAACCGCCTTCCTACAAGGCAAGTGACCCCTTGGGCCGGGTGGCTTTGAACCATTGATAGCAAAGGAGGCATATAAGTGCAACGTCAATCGCATCACCGGCATAGTACATTAACATTCCGCCATTTTCCGCTTGTACCTTGGTGACTCCGCTTGGCGGGTGGGAAAAAATATATTTAGAAAGGATATCATGTCCGGCCAATGAAAGTGTAAATACGATAGCTCGAAACATGAAGCTGAACCTGTGGGGCGCAGGGTCCATATAAATCATAGACGCAGTGAATAGATAGCCCGCTATGAATACGTGAAAATGCACTAATGCATGCAGAAGGGCATACTGGTGCATCAACCCGTACAAACCGGTCGTATAAAGAATCCAAAGCCCCCCAATATTAAGCGCGGAGGCAGTGATTGGATTGCTTATAAAGCGCAGCGGCCAACTTTTCAACACCCTTGAAAGGCGTCTTGCTGATTGTACATCAAGTGTTCGCAGTGCAAGCGTAATAGGTGCAGCAAGCACAAGCAGGATGGGGGCCATCATTCCAAGCAGTAAATGGCCGACCATATGCGCCGTGAAGTCCATATGCGCTCGATTGGCTATGGGACCTATGATTGCTGAGGCTGCACAGAGAGTGCCAAGAATCCAAAAGAAGGTACGGTATAATGGCCATTTTTTATAGCGGCGGTTCGAAATGATGACAGCAGCGATATAAATCACTATAACCAGCATGAGTAGCATCAATAAAATCGGTTCAAAACCAGTTCCATTATCATGAATATGTCCATTACTGTGCATTGCTGGCCTCTTCTTTCATTTTAAGTAAGCTGCGCCTTGTTTGAATGACGAGGGCAATCCCGATCAAAATCATGATTGTGGCGGCAATGTTCCAAGTCAAGTCGTATGGGAAAATATCGACATTGTAACGGATTTGATGGAGGCGCATGAGCTTGTGCTGGATGATTCCGTCATATAACTGGAAAGAACCTGCCCCGAGCAAAACTCCCCCTATCCACCTTTTCAGCCATAATCCTTTTCGACGGCGAAGGTCAGCGAACATGAATAAAGACCCGACCGTTGCGAACCAGCTTAGGGCATGAAATAAACCATCCGAAACAAGCCCGATATTGGTTGTGGACTTGTCATAGAAATGGTGCCAATGTAATAGTTGATGAAAGATGGCTTCATCGATGAATGCAACCAATCCGATCCCGAATAGAAAACCGGAACATAGGTTACGAGCGGAATAAGTATAACGTAATTCTGAAATGGATTGATCTCTTTGATTTCGGGGCTTGAAACCCATTTTCCATCCTCCTTTTAAAATTTTTCCTATATATGGTTCTTTCTACTTTACCCTGTATTTTAAAGTTATAGACAGGTAAATGGACCTTTTATAAATCTTATTTTTTGAGCGATTCATAACACAAAGATAATCCTTGGCTTTTTAGTTCAGTAATTAATGTTAATGATATGTAAATTTTTTCTAATTATTTTTTATTATAACTGGATTAAGGTTTTAAGCATGGACAGGCGGGTAATAAAAAACCGTACATCATATAAAAAAAGGAGGAGTTAATATGTTTCGCCATCAAAAAGAATTGCAATTTGAAGTTAAGGTAGATCGACCAGATCCGATGCTTGCCCGTCAAATTCAGGAAGTGCTAGGTGGACAGTTTGGGGAAATGACTGTCATGATGCAATACCTTTTTCAGGGATTTAACTGCCGTGGAGAAGAAAAATACAAAGATATGCTGATGGATATCGGTACAGAGGAAATCGGACATGTAGAGATGCTTTGTTCACTCATTAGTCAATTGCTTGATGGCGCTTCTCCGGAAGATCAAGCAGAAGCCGCAAAAGATCCTGCGACAGCAGCGATCATGGGTGGTATCAATCCCCAGCATTTGCTCGTAAGCGGTCTTGGCGGACTGCCAACCAACTCGAATGGGGTGCCTTGGAACGGATCTTATATCGTAGCCAGCGGAAATTTATTAGCGGACATGCGATCGAATCTGCATGCTGAAAGCCAAGGACGCCTTCAAGTGGCCCGTTTATATCATATGACCAAAGATGAAGGGGTACGTGCTACCTTCCGTAAAATGTTAGCGCGTGATCGTTACCACCAATATCAATGGATGGCGGCCATTGCAGAACTTGAAGAAAAAAATGGCGTGGTTGTTCCCGCATCATTCCCGCCGGAAGCGGAAATGGAATCTCAACCGGAAGCGTACGAATTCTGGAACTTGTCGGAAGGTAATGAATCGGCAGACGGCCTGTGGGCAACAGGAAGCGCCCCGGATGGTACGGGAGATTTTGTTTATGTAGCTGAACCAGTTGCAAAAGGACAGATTCCTAACCCTAAGGTTCCGGCAGCACAATTGCATCATGACCTGGATAGAAGTCAATCGCTTAATAAAAGGTAATATAAACTTTTCAAAAAAGCTCGATGGCCCAGAAAGGGACATGGGCTTTTTTAATTCTATCTTGTTTGCCAAAACCAAATTATTTGCTTGTGGATATTTTTTGGAGTAGGATAGTTTGCATCTTCAAGACAAACCATTTTAAATGGATCATCACTAATTTAATGGTAAGGAGTGGGGCAAATGAAAGCAGTAGTGGTCAAAGAACCGGGTGGTGCAGAACAATTATTATTTAAAGATTTTTCAAAGCCTGTGCCCGGTAAAGGGGAAATATTGATAAAGGTGAAAGCTTCTGCGATAAATAGAACGGATATTGTTTCCCGGGAAGGGAAATCCGGTTATATGGCCAATCCAATTTTGGGGATTGAAGTTTCTGGGGAAGTAGTGGAAACCGGGGAAGGTGCAAATATACAAACGGGGACGAGGGTGATGGGCCTTGTAAACGGCGGCGGTTATGCTCAATATGCCTTGATGCCGGCTGATCGTGCAATGAAGATTCCGGATAACCTGTCATTTGAAGAAGCGGCAGCGATTCCTGAAGTATTCTTGACTGCGTACCAAACCTTGTTTTGGTTAGGTGAATTGACGGATCAAGAAACGGTATTGATTCATGCTGGCGGAAGCGGTGTAGGCACAGCAGCTATACAACTGGTAAAAAAACTGACAAAAGCGAAAATCATCACTACAGCCGGCTCAAAGGGAAAATTGGATTTCTGTCACTCACTAGGAGCGAATATCTGTATCAACTATAAAGAACAATCTTTTGATGAGGAAATCCTGAAAGCTACAAATAATCAAGGAGTGGATGTCATCCTTGATTTCATCGGTGCTTCTTACTGGGAGAAAAACCTTAAAAGCATAAAAACTGATGGACGATGGGTGCTGATTGGCATTCTAGGCGGAACTGTAGTCGAGAAGGTGAACCTGATGGAACTTCTCTTAAAAAGAGTTCAATTAAAAGGCACTTTACTAACTCCTCGGAGTGATGAATATAAAAAAGAGTTAACGGAAGAATTCGTTAAAAAGGCAATGCCATTGTTCCGCAAAAATGAAATCAAGGCAATCGTGGACCATGTCTTCCCTTTTGAAGAGGTACAAAGGGCACATGAACATATGGAAGCGAATAAGAATGTAGGTAAAATCATCTTACAGGTAAATGAATGATTAAAGAAAAACTGCCTTAGGGCATGAATGAGGGAGGTTGCCCAGGATTAAGACATGATTGGGCGACCTCTTTTCAGGGTGATGAGGAAAAGGTGGAGCTGATGGCAGATTGATTGAAGGAAGAAATATGGACAAAGTATAATGAATATATACATAGTCAAGATACGCTTCGCCGGTATCTGACTAAGGGGGAATCTTAATGAATGAACTGAATGCATTATTCAGGAAAAGAATAGGGCTCCAGGAAGATGTGAAACTGACATTTGAGAAATTAGACGAAATCCTGGATAAGACAGCAAAAACCATTCCTTTTGAAAACTTATCAATCATGGCATCCCATCTGAGTGATATCGATAAAGCGAATATCATGAACAAAGTCCTCGTGAGGAATGAGGGGGGATTATGCTATGAATTGAATTCAGCCCTTTATTTTTTCTTGTTGGAAAATGACTTTGATGTATCTTTGGTTCGTGGTGTCATCTATAATCAGGGGTGGATGACCATAGGAAGGACACATGTCACCATTCTATTGAACCATGATAGCCAAACCTATTTGATCGATACGGGTTTTGGCGGGAATCTGCCTTTAAAACCAGTTCCGTTGAACGGAAAAACGGTCGTTTCCCGAAATGGCGAATTCAGGATAAAAAAAGAAAGTACCGATCATGGAGATCATATCCTTGAATTAAAACTGAAACATAAAGATCGCGATTGGAGAATAGGCTATGCTTTCGATTCTTCACAACCCGTGGGAAATGTAGCGGAACTTAATGAGGTCCAAACGATCATCAGGGAAAATCCCCAATCGCCATTCAATAAGCATCCATTAATCACCCGTTTGACAAACAGCGGGAACATCACTTTAACCGATACTTCCTTTACACAGTGGGAAAATGGAAAAGTGACGAAAGAAGAAATTGATGGAAAACGATTTAAAGAGTTAATGAAACAGCACTTCGATAGATAATGGAAAAAAATCTGAATATCAAAGGCATCCTTATCGAAAGATTGTCCATCCTCGACAGATTTTTATGAATAGAATGGTCATTCCATAGAATGTCATTGATATGCAAGACTTAGAAAACTATTACAATATTAATTTGCGACACTCCTGCCGAATAGTTGGCTGGTAGAGAACCCGCTGGATGCTTTTTGGCGGAAAAGGAGCGAATTTCTGAGAACACTTGAAAACTGTAGGCAAACTGGCTTTCTACGAATTTGTCTACGTCTAAAACATCCATTATGGATGTTTTACTATTTATTCAATAGATTCGAATTCAGTGGGGTGAGAAGGATATGGAGAAGAAGAACCGATTGGTTTTTACTAGATCGAATGCAGCTGCTAAACGAAAATTCGATGAAGCCATCACCATTTTGGAATATAGTGTAATGCTTGTTGAATTCTTTGGATTACAAGAATTCAACAATATAATTGCCGGACAGTTAAGGCTGATTCTATGTGAAACGAAAAATACGCGCATAAAGCGGGAAAAGGTCACAATTGACCAATCATTAATAAAGAAAATCAATCCTAACCCGAAATTGTATCCCATTAAAGACTCCAATCAAATGAGCAATGATCATGATCATATTACGGAAGAATTCTTCGATTATACTAAACAAAGGATTGAGCTAAAGCTTTGGAGAAATCAAATTATCTATAAAATCGATATCGAAGGAAAAACCCAGGAAATTAAAGTCATTGATTTTATTAAGGAAACAGCTAATAAAATTGGCGGTGCGCATGCTGAATCAAGTTTCCCTAATAAGTCCATTATTTCGGATGGACATACGAAAATCATGTTAATAGGTATAGCGAAAGGGTTATTCAAATCCATAGGCAGGGATTATAAAAAACATGCCTCCATGAACCTTTCACATATCATGCAAAAAATCGAACAATCAACTTTAGAAGACTAGACAGAGGAAGGACTTTTGACCAAGTCCTTCTTGCTTGATTTCCAAGCACCCGGCAGGATTGAATACCTCAAATAACCGCTATCACTAAACCATTCTTTTTCCTCGTTAAACCACGCTCGATGGCTGTTCACTTTTATCCAGAACGCCATCAGGTTAAATTCAGTCACGAGTGTACTCCATATTTTCTGCATATTTAATTGGTAAGATGGGTGTAATCATAAAGGAGGTTGTATTCAATATGAAAAAAAGAACAAAATTGCCTACCATCTTATCCCTATTTGCAGCCGTGTTTTTAGTCCTTGGAGCATGTTCCAACAGCGATAATAAAAGCAAAGAAGAGAAGGAAGAAAATGAACATAAGGAACATAGTGAAATGGACATGGATCATTCTAGCTCGGGTGATATTCCGGAGGGATTAAAAGCGGCAGAAAATCCAACTTATGAAGTTGGAAGTCAAGCGATTATCGAATCAGGTCATATGGATAGCATGAAAGGGGCGGAAGCAACAATAGTGGGTGCCTTTGATACGACTGCTTATGCAATTTCGTATACGCCTGCAACCGGTGGAGAAAAAGTGGAAAATCATAAATGGATCATTCACGAAGAAATCAAAGATGCAGGTGAAGTGACGTATGAACCCGGAGCGGAGGTCACAGTAAATGCTTCTCATATGGAAGGGATGAACGGGGCAGTCGCTGAAGTTGAATCTGCCGAAAAAACGACTGTTTATATGGTCGATTTCACACCGACTACGGGTGGAGAAAAAGTGAAGAACCATAAATGGGTAACCGAAAGCGAATTATCAGCGTCTAAATGATTTAACATCATGAGTTCAAACCAAAAAATTGATGAAACAGCCAGACTGTAGACGAATTGAAAAAGAGCCAGTTTCCCTACAATATTTCTTTTATAAAATTCCAGTTGATTGGAACGGAAGGTACGAGACTCCTGCGGGAAAAGCGTGGCCAGGGAGACCCCGCAGGCGAGCGCCGAGGAGGCTCCCGGACCGCCCGCGGAAAGCGAGTGCCTGGAGTGGAAATCATTACACATACCCCCTTTTGGAAATCCGATCCCTTTCCACCGACTGTCTGCCAAGCCTCCTAGGCACAAGCGCCTGTGGGGTCTCGGCTAGCCAGTTATTCGGCAGGAGTGTCGCAAATCTCTTCAATCCTATGAGGCTTACAGTAAAAAAACATCAATGATAATCTAGTCTTGTTTTAAAAATCATGGTTCGGGATGAGAGCATTCCGAATCCCCTTTTGTTACAAACTGAAGGAGTTTCCCTACTTGAAAATTACTTTACAGTGGAGTGCAAAACTTTAGTTTCTGTTAATATGGCTTTATCAGAATGTGAAAATGGGGTGCAAGTATGATGGCTGGATTAATTATTAGACCTTTTATTATGGAAACTGACCTGGAGGAGCTGAGCAATTATTGTTTACCTATAGAACAAGCAATCTATACTTCTTTACCTTTAAAAGTTATCGAAGACTTCAGAAAGGATAAATATAACCTCCCCATGGTCATTTATTTAGATGAGGATTTGATTGGTTGTTTTGCCTTATATACGGATAAAGCGGGAAATCAATATACAAGTAATGAGAATGCGATCCTTCTTAAATCATTCTCCTTGGATTTGCGCCATCAAAAAAAAGGGCTAGCTTTTAAGACGTTAAAAGTGCTGCCTGATATGATCAAACTAAGTCATCCAGAAAAAGATGAGATTATTCTAACGGTGCATCATTCAAATGTCCCAGCGATAAATTTATATAAAAAAGCTGGATTCATTGACAAAGGATACAGATTTAATGGGGAAGAAGGGGAGGAATTCATTTTCCACTTTGCTTTGGATTAAGGGGAATATAGCTAACATCCGGAATGCTTCGACCCGATAGGAAAAAGCATGTAATTAGTATACAGTCAGCTTAAATATGATGAAGTGGTTAAACGCAAAATAAGCATCAAAAAGATGCTTATTTTTTTGGAAAGTATTCCTTACGATTTGATTAAGAATTCATGGAATCCATCCAACAATTTCTAAAATCGTCAGAAGAATCTCAAAGACAATTAGAATTACAATGATCCATTCAACGAATAGTCCCCTGATCGAATGGCTGATGTTAGAAAACCCATCCATAATGTTATATAAAATTTCAGTTTTACTTTTCAGGATTTTATACCGATCATTCAATTCAAAAAATTCAAGCATTCTATCATAAAATTCGCCGGCAATGCTGCTTGTCCATGTAATATCAGGTTTATCCAGAATCATGATATATGCCAGGGTATTGTACTCGTGACGTACGATTTTTGCCGTCGTCCTCGCTAGTTCCTTATTACCGATTCTGAGCTTGCCTTTTTCCAGTCGGTCAATCATGGCTTCAAGCTTGTCGTGGATTTTTCCTAGTTGCTCCTCAGTCTTTTCAAGTGCCACCGATTTTGCGAGAATGGTGGAAATTAATTCAGGGTAGAAAAATTCATATTTAGGAACAACTACATATTCGTCTGTCAAATTGATGTTTTCAGTTTCACTGAAGTGAAGGCTGTAATCATCCGTATATCTATCTACATTGACGAGATCAATGTCCGGCTCGAATGAATGGATAAAGGAGGAAAATGCCTTGATCTCATCCGCGTGCGAGTAATTGATGAAGACGATGCTGCCAAAGGAAAAAACCAGCACCTGCTGCGATTCGTCCACATTTTTATTAAGGATGGAACGCAGAATATCGCCTTTAAGAATTAAAGGCTCTTCCCAGGTGAATTTTTTGGGGATGCCGCAATGAATGGCGATTTTGTTCAAATCGATTTCATTAGTGATTGCACATGCTTTAAAGGTAATTACTTCCATCTATATCACTCTTTTCAGCAAATTGGTCTTTTTTCGATTCTATTCTATTCTTACAAAAACATGCTTGAATAATTCTGGAGTGTAGAGAAAAGTCAACAGACTGGTAACTAAACCAATAACCCCATTATGGATATAAAAAAATCAAGTCTAAGCTTTTGGGAAATATATAAAAGGGCGATTCCGGTAACTGGATCGTCCTTCTTTACTTTGCTTGTTTATACATACTTAAACTTTACAAAAACATATAAAAGTTCATGAAAACTTTACTTATATTTACAGAATTCTCATATTGATGTCAATATTCAGTAATACATGTTTGTTATAATCGATTGACGGTTTTAAAAGTGATTGGAAAAGGGTCTTCTAAAAATCCTTCATTTACAGATGAGTAGCAGGCTGATTGAAGATGACTGAATAGTAGGAGTGAACAAAAATGGAGGAATCTATAAATCTATATGAGCTTACATTTAGTGAAAAAGATAGATATGTGATCATTACGAATGCTTATCCACATGAAGATCAGCTATATCGGAATGGGTTTATCCACAGAAGAGTCAAGGCTTATCTAGATGAGGGTTTGAAGGTCGATGTCTTTGTTTTGCATCCTGCCTATAAAAAAGCAGAAAAGTATACGTATGAAGATGTGCCTGTTTATCGAGGAACTGAACAGCATTTGCGCATTTTCTTAAATCATAAAGTACATAAAAAAGCGCTCATTCATTTTGTTAATCCAAAAATGATACAAGCGATAAAAGAAACGAACACAGATTTACCGATTATCACCTGGATACATGGATTTGAAACGGAGGCATGGCATAGGAGATGGTTTAATTTTCTTGAAAGCCCTGAAAGCTTGAGGAAGATACTTGAAATGTCGGAAGACTATTATGTAGAACAGCTTTCTTTTATGAATTGGTTTTATCAAACGAATGAATTGGATACAACCTTTGTTCATATTTCCAAATGGTTCAAAGAGCATATAGCGGAATGTGATGCAAGAGCAGAATCGAAAAATTCAGTAATCATTCCTAATGTCATAGATGACAATCTGTTTACCTTTTTTGAAAAGCCAGCTGAAATGCGGACAAAAGTCCTTTCAATCAGGCCATACGCTTCACGAAAATACGCCAATGACCTATCGGTTAAAGCAGTGCTGGAACTATCGAAGAGACCATACTTCGATAAGTTGGAATTTGCATTTTATGGCGATGGAAAATTGTTCGATAAAACCGTTGAGCCAATCAGGGATTTTGAGAATGTAACGATTCATAAAGGTTTCCTATCTCAGGAGAAAATCGCTGCATTACATAAGGAGTATGGAATTTTCCTTTGCCCGACCCGTTTGGATTCTCAAGGGGTTTCCATGTGTGAGGCAATGTCGAGCGGACTAGTGCCGATTTCAACAGATATTACGGCAATCCCGGAATTCGTTAAACATGACGTATCTGGCCTTCTGACAAAACCTGAGTCTCCTATCGATATTGCGGATGCAATAGAGCGCTTATATTACAACTCGGACGTATTTTTAAGAGTGTCAAAACAAGCTTCTCAGTCGATTCGAGAAAAATGCGCGGTAGATGTTGTTATAAAAAGAGAATTGGAGATCATCCAAGGTTAATGGAGGGGAGTTTTTTCAATATGGACGAACGAAACGAATATTGGAAAACGATGTATGAGGAACTCGAATTACAAATGAAAGACATGATGTCCATGACATTGGAGCTCATTGAGAGCAATGGCATGGAAAAACAAAAAACCATTGAGAAAGTTACAAATGAAAATAATAGGCTGCGAGAAGAATTAGAAAAAAGTAAGATGGCCCAAAAGGAAAATATTCAGCTTAACAAAGAAATACGAAGACTTAAGTTGTTAGAACATAAATTCAACGTTACATATGCAGGGAAATTCACATTAAAATATCTTGCGCTTAAATCATCTATTAAAGAACAAATAAAGAAATAAAAATATATCAGAATTCAGTCATTGGAGTGAAAACTTTGAATTCACATGAACTAGTTGAAAACAGAAAAATGAAGGTACTTCTATTTGGCTTTATTGACATGAATTCAATGGATGGATCTGCAGTATTTTTATCTTCCTTAGCATCGACCATTGCGTTAGACTCCAACATCGAAGTTGATTTACTTTTAGCTAGCCCGGTCAAACGTGATATCTTAATTCAGCCACTTGAGAAATTTGATAATATAACCATTCTCAATCCTTTTGTCGATCCTTTTTTTAATGCCGCAGGTGATGAATGGGTAAAAAAAGGTGTCATTGATTTCGATGTAGCTGAAATGCTCATTTCTCATTATTGGAGTCAAAATGACTATGATTGGCTATTTGTTAGAAGCATTGAGACTGTTGAAAAAATCGCAAAGCATAAGCAAATCATAAAGAATACATTAGTTTATGCTACAGGATTGACTCACATAGGTCAGGATGTTAATGAAGAAAAATTCGAGAGCATCAAAAATATATATGATCAGTGTGCGTATTTCTTATGTCAAACAGAAGAGATGTGCGAATTTGTCATTGAGATCCTTAATTTGAATAAAGAAAAAAACAAAGTTTCCCTGCTTACCCCGATGATACCAAACGTTGAATCAGCGGAAGGGCAGACCCGGTTAAAAAACAAACTTGTATATACAGGGAAATTCGACCCGGATTGGAAGACCATTCCCATTATTACTGCTTTTAAAGAATTAAAACGTGAGATCCCGAATCTATCACTTGATGTGGCGGGGGATAAATTCAAATGGGTTAAAGGTGATTCTCAGTTTAAGGAAGAAGCTGCATACCTCCTTAAAAATACGGATGGGCTTACATGGTACGGTGCTTTGACAAGGGAGAAGGCCCAACAATTAATCGTGAATAGTGATATTGGGATAACCTGGAGAAGTGAGGAAATGGACAGCAGTCTGGAACTGTCTACAAAGCTATTGGAGTATGGGATTTTAAGGAAGGCTGTAATAATGAATCCAACCAAAATGCATATGAAGCTTTTTGGCGAAGATTACCCGTTATATGCTGTTACAGAGAAGGATTTCCGTGACGCTGTCAAATTAGCATTATGTAATAAGGATATATATGAGTTTGCGGCACGACGAATGTATCAAGTTAGCAGGAAGTTTTTATTTTCGGAAGCTATAAAAAAACTGCAAGGACCATTATGGAGCAAGCGCATTACTGATTATGTGAATGAAAGTGCGAATATGTTTTATATTGATGAAGATGACTTTGATGAACTGATCAGGCATACATCATTAAAAAAAGTGAAAATACTGCCTGCGGAGTTTAAGGTTGACGAAGTTTTCACCTATATTGTCAAAAACATACCTGAAGAAATAAAACGAGTCGAAAAACTCTTTAAACTGTCTGGGTATGGTCAAATCATTTCAGCAGAAAAAGCTGGATGCTATACATTTCTCCACATCCATAAAAGGTATGGAAACTTTGAACTGAATTTTCAAAATAACATCCCCTATTTAAAAACGATAGGATTTGAAACTGAAACCTTTGGCAATCCTAAATTAAAACCAAAAGATGTGGAGATTTCAATAAAAGAACGGGCAATTGTTGATAAAGAGAAATATGATATGAAAGGGAAAAATAAAGAATTAGCAAAAGAAGTAAAGCAATTAAAAAAAATGAACACAGTTCAACTGAAACAAATTACTAAGCTAGAAAAACAAAACCAAGCACTTGGACGTAAATATGATTCACTTTCGAAGTCGAAAATGGGTAAAATGACATTCAAGTATTGGGATTTAAGAAAAAGGCTTAACTTTTAATAAGCAATAGAATGTTAGACACTTCTTAACTCTATATTAGTCAAAGTAAAGCTCCTGATGCTGCTGCACAGGGGCCTTTGTCAATTATATCGAGTAAAGGGGCAGGTATTCTTGCAAACATTTTATGTGTGTTAAAGCTCGTCAGGTTACTATTCTATGAAAATTAAAACTTGGTAGTAAGCTCAATTAAGATTCATGGAATTTCAAAAAACTAACCTTTCGGCATGTATCCAAATAGACCCCTTATCCTTTAATAGTGTTATAATATTCTGAAAAAGGAGGAGTGATGATGAAGGAGAAAGTGCTAAAAGCGATTCAAGATGATTATCCAGATGCATTTGCATGGTGTTATGGATGCGGTCGCTTGAACAAAGATGGTCATCATTTTCGAACGGGTTGGCATGACGAGCAAACACGGACAATTTATACACCACGCCCAGAGCATATCGCAATTCCAGGATTTGTTTATGGCGGCTTGATTGCCTCATTAATTGATTGTCACGGAACAGGTTCCGCTGCATTGGCTTTACACCGTAAAAACGGTCATGAAGTTGGAGATGGAGTGGAACCACCGAGGTTCGTGACTGCGTCACTGAATGTGGAGTTCGTGAAGCCAACCCCAAATGATGTGCCATTAATGGCCGTTGGGACGATTCATGAAATTCATCCTAAGAAATGGAGAATCGAAACAGAAGTATTTGCACTCGATAAACTTTGCGCCCGTGGAGAGGTAATCGCTGTGGTGATGCCAAGTACTTTTACAAGCAAAGAGTGATCTTAATTAATGTAAACGCATTCGAAATCGGAATTAAATTTTTCTATCGGCCGTCCAATTATTTGGACGGTTATTTAGTGTATCTGAGTATCCATTTCAAGCATGTTATCGTAATAAAGGGGCATGCAGCTGGAATTACAAGCGAAATAGTAAGATATTAATATACTTACATTATAAGCAAAGGGAGGTTGCATGGATGAAAATAAACGTAGAGATAGATAAGGAGATCAAGTCGATAGAGGTGCTTATCCGCAATCATGAAAGGAATGAGGAAGTGCAGGAAATGATGGAGCGCTTGAAGGAGAGGAAAAGACCGTATTTTGTCGGCAGAAAAGGAGAAATGCAGCATGTTTTCCGGGCAGAAGAAATCATCTGTTTGTTCACAGAGCAAGATTCCATAATGGTGCGGACGAAACAGGGGATTTTCGAAATGATAGAAATGTTATATGAACTGGAAAGGGGCCTTCCAGGTAACAATTCGGGCGATTGTCCAAGTCAGTGATCGCCCACTAAGATGAGTTAAGCAGATTTGAGGCATCTTTCAGCGGGACCTTATGTGTGTACTTCCGATCAGGGGAAAAAGAATATGTTTCCCAGTACTATGATCAAAGGGATCAAGAAAGCATTTCAATGGAAAAAGGAAGGGATTATGATGAAAACACTATTATTCCGTAGCTTTGTTGGGATTTGCTTTGGGGCACTCGTGATGGTGCTGACGTGTTTTGGAGTGGTCGCCTTTGGGGGGCATTAGACAGTGGAATATTTGTAAAAAACGCGTAGGCTGCATATTATGTGGCTGGTTCTTAAGCACGGCAACAATCTTCTTTGAAAATGAAAAATGAAGTTTGTTATCTCAAACCATTCTGCACTTCCTTACTGTCAGCATTTTTTACATCCTATTATCTTTCTTTGTTGGTTGGATTCCGTTCAGCTTAAAAGGATTTGCTATAGGAAATGGGATTTTCATACCATTCTATATGATCATTTGGACCGCTTTCTATCTCTACTTTCGCTTCCAAGTGAAAATAATGAATGAAGGAATTCATAAAAGAAGGGATTGAGAAGGATCGACACAGAGGATTGATGGAATCAGAGTTAATTGGAAGGGTGCATGCGGCTTTTACTGGTGAGTTTGGAGCGATATTCGAGAGTTTGGAGAGAATACTCGTGAGTTTGATGTTTTTACTCGTGAATTTGGAGGGAATACTCGTGAGTTTGATGTTTTTACTCGTGAATTTGGAGGGAATACTCGTGAGTGATGCTTTTACTCGTGAGTTTGGAGGGAATACTCGTGAAACACAGAAACGAATATGCCTTTTTCCTTTGTTATGTACGATGAATGTTGTATTCAAGGAAGAGTTCGTTGTATTGACCAGGCAGCTTAAAATGATACTTGTATTAACTGTTTTAGGTTCAATTGTAAAAGCCGCAAAACAGTTATTTAACTCCATTGTGAGGGCCATAAAGAATAATGGGAACATATGTCATGAATCTTCTGAATTTGACGAAGCCCTTGTACCTGCTCAATCTACGGTCTTTTCATTTCAATTTTCCTGAGGAATTCATCCTTGCTTTAAATGCAAATAAAGAGACACCGCTTCCTGTTGCATCGGAGTCTCTCAACACTAATCATTTTTGTATCATTATTATTTCATCGTAGATTAAGTTTTGTCTAATCTCAGTTGCTGTTTGTATGGATATTTGCTCATCTTCAACCATTTGTTGAATGATATCACGTTCGATTTGCATCGCATTCAACTGAAATTGACTTACCATCTCTTCAAAGCGATGTGCTTCTTTTTCAGTTAATGTTCCGAATGGATTCAAATAACGATTATATCTTTGAATGACAAGCATCACTTCATGACGGTTTTCAGGTGCAGTTTGTTGTTTGAGCAATAAAATGGCTTCCTTTGAAGCCTCTTTTTGGGCTTTACGAAACTCCCGGATCAGGTCCGCATTTTTAACGATGGAGTCCTCTAATTTCGCTTCCCATTTCTTATCCCATTTGACATTGATCTTTTTTTTGAAAAGAATCGCCTGCAAATTGATCCAAGCCCTTTTTAGGGAGGATTTTTGCATATAATTCGAGGTTCTTGAAAGATACACTTTATATAGTTCAAAGGCTGTTTCAGATATAGTCCCTTTTTCGACTAATCCAGAAACGACTTCCAATTCTTTATTGGCTCCTAGCTCCACTAAATCGCGTATTGTCCGATTATCGGGTCTGTTCGTGATCCCCCGTTCCAAATCAATCAGTTGTTCATTTAAATCTTCCATTACTTGATGGACCGCTTTCTGATTCTCGATGGTTGCTTCTTTGCTCAGCTGATTGATCGTTTTATTTAAAACAATTTTATAAGCCTCCTCAGAGGTTAGCCGCTCATCTTTGAATTCAATCGGTGTCTTTACCAGCAATGGCAAGAGAACCGTAGCCAAGGTGACGCTTAACAATATAACGCAAGCTGCGATAAACAAGACTGTATTACGCATCGGGAATAAAGTGTCATCCCGCATGAAATATGGTATCGATAAAGCTGTAGCTAATGTAATGGTTCCATGAATGCCGCAAACGGATGTCAAAAATGCAAATCGGGATCTTGAAACATTCTCCTCATCGGTGTCATTGCTATCTTCTGGATGAACCCTGGACATGATGAATTGCTCTAATGGATTCACTCTGTTTTTCGTAAAAGTATCATGGAGAATGTATACCCAAATAAAACGGATCAACAATAATAAAAGAACGATCAAGACACTTATCCCAAAAAGAATGCCCCTATTTAAGTTGGACTCAATTTCCTGATAAACACTCGGCAACATAAATCCTAACAAAGCAAATACAAGTCCATTCAAAACATAACCTAATACAGACCATGTATTAGAGGATACTATTTGCAATTTAGTCGTGGAACTCTGAAGGCGATCCCGCTCGATGCCATGAATTACACCTGCAGCAACAACTGCCAAGATTCCGGAGACATGGAATTCTTCAGCTGCCATATAGATGGCAAAAGGCGTAATTAGTTCAATGACAATAGACATTGGGATTTCTTCAAGTCCATGAATCCGTAAATATAATCGTAATTTAACGATTATATAGCCCAATAGGACCCCTATAAAGATACCGCCTAAAGCTACAAATATAAAATTAAGCGAGGCATCTTTTATAGAAAACATTCCAGTTAAGGCGGCAGCCAGGGCAACTTTAAAAGCGACGATTCCGGCAGCATCATTGAAAAGTGATTCACCCTCAAGGATGGGCATCATGTTTCCAGGCAATTTCAAACCTTTTGTAATCGATTGTACCGCTACCGCATCCGTAGGGGTAATTGTTGCGGCTAAAGCAAAAGCCACAGCCATCGGCATATCAGGTATTAACCAGTGGATGAAAAAACCTCCTGCAAAAACTGTTACAAATACTAACCCAAAGGCTAATAACAGAATAGGCTTACGCAATTCAAGCATTTCTTTACGAGACGTATTTTTTCCTTCTGTAAAAAGCAGCGGAGCTATGACACAGATCATAAATAATTCTGAATGAAAATCAAATGATAATTGAAATGGTAATAATGAGAACACTGCTCCCATGGATATTTGATATATCGGAAGTGGGATACGAGGCCATATAGCATTTAATATTGTAGCGATTATTGTGGACACCAATAATCCGAGCAATGTGATTAAGAATGACATAGAATCTCCCTTATCTTCTAATGTTTTAGTCTGATTGCCCATGCAATGTATAAAAAAACAGAGGTTTTTAAAAAGCAAAATCCATCCTTTTAAAAGTAACCCCTACTTTATGGTCCTGTGTAGCTTATTCAAAAAACAATACTTAGCCATAGACAGTGTTTTCGACTAGTATATAGCCTCGGTTTTTGATATACCCCTTAGTCATTAATTACAAACAGGATATCACAAGAGTTTACGGTTTATTCAAAATCAACTTATGACATAGCTTTTCCATGAAAATTAGTTCATGCCGGAAACAGGATTTCCTGTATAAAATACCCTTAATGAAGAAACATAGAAAAATGGAGTTAGAGCGACCTGCAAAAAAATGGGGGTATTCATCTTGATTCGTAATGTGGGCAAATTGTTAAGAAAAAAGAAAGAAAAAAAATCCCAGATGCAAAATGATTACCTGGATTCCAAGCCTTCAGATTCACTTGATGTGAATTTCAATCAAAATGTAGAAACACTTCGTTCTGTTTATGATAATTGCTCGGATGTCATGTTCCGCTCGTTCTTACTTTTCGGAAAGACGCGGGCGATGCTCATTTACATTGCGGGACTCTCAGACATCGAGGCAATAGAGCAATATGTGCTATCTCCACTCATGCAGGAGTCATCAAAAGAACCACAACCATTAAATGAGTATATTGAACATAAAATGCCCGTTCCTAAAGTGGTTAAAGTGAATATGTTGGCGGATTGCATTGAATCGATTTCCTCTGGAAACCCGATCCTTCTATATGAAGGGGAAAGCGATGGATTTTCTCTAGGATTGTCCAAATGGGAAAAGCGGGCGATTGAAGAACCTGTGGCAGAAGGAGGAGTTAGGGGGTCACGAGAGGGGTTTATTGAATCTCTGGAAGTAAATACGTCCCAATTGCGACGTATTATTAAAAGCCCTGCCCTTAAAATACAATCAATGAAGATTGGAACTCTTACCAGGACGAATGTTTCAATTGCTTATATTGATGGCCTTGCGGATAAAACACTGATTGAAGAGATTACAACTCGGTTGGAACGAATTAAAATAGACGGAATTTTAGAAAGCGAGTACATCGAGGAAATGATCGAGGACAATCCGTTTTCACCTTTCCCTCAGATCATGTCGACAGAACGGCCGGATGTAGCCTGTGCCAGCTTGCTGGAGGGACGGGCTGTCATTCTTGTTGAAGGAACCCCTTTTACATTAATTGCACCAATATCCTTCTTTTCTTTGATTCAATCACAAGAGGATTATGCTCAACGTTTTATGGCAGGCACTTTTATCCGTTGGTTACGATATTTTTTTATGGGATTATCTCTTTTGCTTCCATCACTTTATGTTGCTATTTTGACATTCCATCAAGAGGCGGTCCCGACCGCACTCCTGCTAAGCGTAGCAGCATCCCGGGAATCGGTCCCTTTTCCTGCAATAGTAGAGGCATTGGCTATGGAAATTACATTTGAAGCACTAAGGGAGGCAGGGGTTCGCTTGCCGAAGCAGGTAGGTTCCGCCGTCAGCATTGTTGGAGCGCTGGTCATTGGTCAAGCTTCCGTACAAGCGGGGTTGGTTTCAGCGCCAATGGTCATTGTCGTTGCAATTACGGGAATCGCTTCTTTTATGATGCCTCGCTATATTGCCGGAATTGCTTTCCGGATGCTGCGTTTCCCGATGATGCTGCTTGCCGGTACCTTAGGACTGCTTGGCATCATGATGGGGATCATCGCCATAGTCATTCACTTATGCAGCTTACGTTCCTTTGGCGTTCCATACTTAGCGCCACTGGCACCGTTAAAAGGTAAAGAGCTGAAAGATGTGCTGTGGAGAGCCCCTTGGTGGAGGATGGATTCACGCCCGCGCCTCACAGGGGAATCTAATGCATACCGTCAAGCCCCGGAACAGAGTCCAAATCCAAAAAGGGGGAGTGAAGAGGAGTGAATAATGGCTGGAGGCGAAAAAGGATATTGGAGAAAGGAAAGAGGCGTCATTTCATGAAAAGCGTCCTTCTTTTGCTCGTTATTTGTGGAACGACCCCTTTTTTAAGCGGTTGTTGGGATCGAATAGAAATCACTGATTTGGCGATTGTCACAGCAGCCGCCATCGATAAGAACGATAATGATCAAGTCGAACTATCTGTCCAAGTCTTTATTCCAAGTTCAATTACCAGTGGAGGCGGTCAAGGAGGGGGCAGTCAAGGGGGGAGTGGGGTTACGACAATGGTGAGACATGAAAAAGGCGCCAATATTTCAGATGCATTGTCTAAGCTTCAAAGCAAGCTTCCGCGAAAAATATTTTGGGGACATTGTAAAGTATTTGTATTCGGTGAAAAGTTAGCGAAAAAAGGAATTCAAGAGCAACTTGATTTTTTGCTGCGCCATCCGCAGCCGAGAGAGAAAGCAAATATTTATGTCAGCAAAGGGGATGCAAAGCCTATCCTTGAATCTTTGCCACCCCTGGAAAACTATTCAGGGGAAGTGCTTAGAGAACTATCTGATTTACATATTGGGATGCTGGTCACAATGCAGGATTTAGATGAAATGTTAACCGGTAGGCCTCAAGCGGCCGCAATTCCAATCGTTAAAATATTGCCGCCAGCGAAAGGGCAAACGAAATTACAGGGAATTCCTTACATTGTCGGGACAGCCGTGTTCAAAAAAGATAAAATGACTGGGACGATGACTGAAAAGGAAACTAGAGGGCTATTGTGGTTAAGGGATGAAGTGGAATCATACACCGTGACCTTCCAACCCAAAGGGATGAAAGGGAAGATATCTTTAAGTCCAGTGTCAGCCAAAGTCAAGATCATTCCGCAAATTATCAATGAAAAATGGAAGTTATTAGTGAAAATAAATACAGATGGAGCGGTTATACAAAATGGAACGAATTTGAACCTTTCAAATCCTAAGTCTCTAAAAGCTGCAGAACGAGCATATCAAAAAGATATAAAAAAACGCATCGAGATGGCTTTTCTGCATACTCAGGATAAGAAAGCGGACATTTTAGGATTGGGTAAAGATTTCTATCGGAAATACCCTAAACAGTTTAATAAGGTAAATAACCACTGGGATGAGATATTCGCGGAAATGGAAGTGGAAGTTGATGTTGCGGCCCATATTCGAAGACAGGGCTATATAAACAAACCGGCGGCATTGTCTGAGAAAGAGGTGAAGGACAAGTGAGATGGGGGGCTTTTATTTGTACAACCGTGATCGTAGCTTTAATCATTTTGTTTGAATGGCCAAAAATGAAACAAAATCCTAAAAAAGATAAAGTGGCATTTCTTACACTGCTCCTCACTGGCTTGGTTCTATCCATGTTCAATCTCCCACAGATGTCAGGACCCACTCAATGGGTGGAAACTCTTTTTAGGCCATTTGGAGAGTTTATGGAAAAGTGAGTCTATTAGTGGGTGTTGCGGGATTAATTTCATTCTATTAAGAAAGGAGGAAGCAGATGGAGAAAGGGAAAATTTCATCTCTGCAGATGGCATTCATGTTGTATCCGGCGATTGTGGCAACGGCTATTCTCGGGGTTCCCAGCATCACCGCCAAATATGCCAAAACTGATTTATGGCTGTCCCCCATTTTTGCTGCGCTGATAGGGTATCTGACGGTGTATATTGCTTATAAACTGCACAAACTTTATCCAAAACAAACGGTGATCCAATTCAGTGAACAGATCATTGGTCGGATTCCGGGGAAAATTCTTGGTTTTTTATTCTTGTTTTTTTATATCCAGAACGCGGGGCTAATCCTTAGAGGCTACGCAGAATTTGTTATCACCTCTTTTCTGGTACGTACCCCGATTGGTGTGATCATGGCATCGATGGCTCTTCTCTGTGCATTTATCGTACGCGGTGGGATTGAGGTGTTGGGAAGAGCTGCCGAATTGTTTTTACCGGTTTTCATTTTTCCAATCATTATCGTAATCCTTTTGCTGATTCCTGATCTTGAAGTCAAGAATATATTCCCGATATTGGCGGATGGAATGATGCCTCCAATCAAGGGTGCGATTGTACCGGGGGGATGGTTTAGCGAGTTTTTCCTGATCATTTTTCTCCTTCCTTTTTTAGTGGATATGAAAAAAGGGATGAAATCCGGGATGATGACTGTGTTTGCCGTGATGATGACGTTAATTGTGGTTAATCTCATGGTTCTTTTTGTACTTGGGTCAACAACATCCACAAAGCTTTATCCCCTGATGAATGCATCTCGATACATCAGTTTTGCCGACTTTTTTGAACATGTGGAGTCCGCCGTCATGGCGGTATGGATAGTGGGAGCGTTTGTTAAAATTTCCGTGTTTTATTATGTATCTGCCTTGGGTACAGCGCAGTGGCTGAATCTCTCCGACTATCGGCCCGTTGTATGGCCGGTAGGGATTTTGATTGTTGTATTCAGTCTTTGGTCGTTGCCTAACTCGATAGATGTTAGCCGTAATGATATCAACGTCTTCCCTTTACAAGGAATTTTGATGCAAACGATCATTCCTATCTTATTGTTGGTGATTGCTGTTGTAAGGAAAAGAAATCGTAAAGGAACCGAAAACGGCTGACTTGGCGTTTATCGATAAGGTGCAATCTATGTTCGGACTCGCGCAAAGGGCAGGACCAACTGAATGGATTTCATTTCTTTTTTAACCGTTTAAGGGGTTTATGAAAAAGTAAATCTATCAGTGGGTTGCGTGATTTCGAATTTCCATACTATTACGGAAAGGAGGAAGATGATGGAGAAAGGTAAAATTTCAGCTTTACAAATGGCATTCTTGATGTATCCGACTATTGTGGCTACGGCTGTTCTCGGGGTTCCAAGCATCACAGCCAAATATGCCAAAACTGATTTATGGCTTTCCCCCATTTTGGCATCCCTCATTGGGTATGCGACGGTATATATTGCTTATAAACTGCACAAACTTTATCCGAAACAAACCGTTATCCAATTTAGTGAACAGATCATTGGTCGGATTCCGGGAAAAATTCTCGGTTTTTTATTCTTGTTTTTTTATATCCCGATCACAGGGCAAATCCTAAGAAGTTATGGGGAATTTATTGTCGACTCTTTTCTGGTCAAAACCCCGATTAGCGTGATCATGGCATCGATGGTACTCCTCTGTGCCTTTATCGTACGAGGAGGGATAGAAGTGTTGGGAAGAGCTGCCCAATTGTTTGTTCCTGTTTTTATCTTTCCAATCCTCCTCTTAATCATCCTACTGGGCGCAGATCTTGAATTTAAGAATATATTTCCGATATTGGGGAATGGAATTATGCCTCCAATCAAGGGTTCGATTGTACCGGGTGGATGGTTCAGCGAGTTTTTTCTGATGATTTTTCTCCTCCCTTTTTTAACCGATATGAAAAAAGGAATGAAATCCGGGATGATGACTGTGTTTGCGGTGATGATGACGTTAGTTGTGGTGAATCTTATCGTTCTTTTTGTACTCGGATCAACAACCGCCAACAAGAATTATCCCATGATGAATGTATCCCGGTACATCAGTTTGGCTGACTTTTTTGAACATTTGGAGTCCGCCATCATGGCCATATGGATAGTAGGGGCGTTTGTCAAAATTTCCGTTTTTTATTATGCGGCTGCTTTAGGTACCGCGCAGTGGCTGAATCTCTCCGACTACCGTCCGGTTGTATGGCCAATAGGGATATTGATTGTAGAATTCAGCTTTTGGTCGTATTCTAGCTCCATGGATGTCAGTCGCTATGATATCATCGCCTTCCCTTTTCAAGGCGTTTTGATGCAAACGATTATTCCTCTCATATTGTTGGGAATTGCTATGATCAGTAAAAGAAATAGACAGAGAAAGGGAAGCAAATCAAGCTAAGCTTTTCTGCCGAGTTTTTGATATTTGCTTTAAAAGGTGCTCTATCTTAATGTTAAAACGAAGTTGATTGAAAGGTATGAGACCCCTGCTTAGAAAAGCGCTTCCATGGGAGAACCCGCAGACGCAATGGCGCCGAGGGCCCTACGTTCCAATCAACGGCCAAATTTAAAAACTTATAAAATGTAGAAAGACTCAATTATTATGGAGTTTGTCCACAGTCTGAAACCATTCCGTTTCCGAATGGTTTTTTTGCTGCGGGTTGAAAACTGGAAATCATCGGATGTACTTTGCAAAAGTTTAAAAAAATTAACAATTTTTTTCAAACCGTTTGGAAGTTTGTCCCGTTATCTATAGTACAAAGGCTTTTTGGAAGGGAGAGAAGAAAGACTTGAAAAAGGTCATCTTTGTCGGGTGGATATCATTGATGCTAGTACTGATAGGATTTTCACCGGAATTGGATTCGAATCGGGGGCATGCTGTCAACGATGTCGTAAAAGTTTACGGTCCAGGTGGCCCTCTTGGGCCTATCAAGGAAGTGGCGGAACGATTCACCAAAGAAACGGGGATAAAAGTTGAAGTAACAGCGGGACCCGAAGAAAAATGGATTGATCAAGCTAAACGGGATGCAGATATCATTTACGGAGGGTCCGAATATATGCTGACTGAATTCATGCATGATTATCCGGAGGTCCTTGATGGAAAAAACCGTACAGAATTGTATGCACGGTCAGCTGGAATCCTGGTTAGAAAAGGAAACCCAAAGAATATCCAGTCATTGGAGGATTTAACGAAGAAGGGCGTAAAGATTGTAGATGTTAATGGAGCCGGGCAACTGGGGCTATGGGAAGATTTGGCTGGAAGAAAAGGATTGATCCCTGGAATTAGCAGGAATATTGACATTTCAGTGAAGTCCAGTGCAGAAGCTATCGATCTATGGAAGGCAAATTCTAAATTGGACGCCTGGATTACTTATGAATCCTGGCATTACCGTCTGGCGGATGTGACTGACCTGGTTCAGCTCCCTGAGGAAGACAAGCTCTATAGAGGAACCCCGATAAGCATAACACGTAAGAGTGATAACAAGAAAAAGGCAAAACAATTCATTGATTATCTTAAAAAGGAAAAATCCCATCAAGTATTTCAAAAATGGGGATGGAAGTAAAGTTCATGAGGAGTGAGAGTATATGAAAAAGTGGATGGTATTTTCAGTTTTTATGATGGTCCTAGTATTGGCGGCATGTGGAAATGAAGCGAAGGATTCACCCGAAAAGGATCAAGCTGTTAGTGGTACTGCCGATGAAAAAGCGGTAACCCTAAAATTATTGGAAAGTGAACCATTAGGCGAATACCTGGCTGATTCCAAGGGAATGACACTTTACTATTTCAAGAATGATAAATCAGGAAAAAGCAATTGCATGGGTGATTGTCTCAAAAAATGGCCGCCGTTCATGGAAAGGGATTTTGCTGCCCCTAAAGGATTTGAGGAAAATGACTTTGGAACCATTCAAAGGGAAGATACAGGGGAAGAGCAGGTGACGTACAAAGGATTTCCACTCTACTATTTTGCGAATGATAAGGCAGCGGGAGATGTCAATGGTGAAGGTGTGAAAAATGTTTGGTATATTGTGAATGATAAGACTATTTTTCCAAAATAAGAAAAAGGGGCGATCAGTGATGGTCGTTCCTGTTACACGTTTTTTTCCAAATTTACTTGTGAGGAGTTGCAGGTGCGATTGAAAGAAAAACTTGATAAGGAATTGATGGCATTAGTCATGAAAAAGCATCGTCCTGCTCTGGAAGAACTTTATGACCGGCATATTAAATTAATCTATGGTTATATTTTTAAGTTCACAAATGGAAATGCTGAAAAAACTAAGGAGATTGTGCAGTTGGTCTTTTTAAAGCTCTGGACCACAAAAAGCAGTTACAATTCCGAAAAGGGGCACTTTGTCAGCTGGCTTTTGACCGTTACACGAAATGTGTGTGTGGATTATGTCCGTAAAGACAGCGTTCATATCCGGAATAACAAACACATGGACATGAGTCATCCGATAGACATAGAAGATCCTAATAATGATATAGAAAATGGGCTATTGCACAGTGAAATTGCCAAGGCAAAAAGTAAGTTAAGCAAGCCGCAAAAAAGGCTGATTGATTTACTGTATTGGAAAGGGTACTCGTTAACGGAAATTGCCAAAATTGAAAATGAACCGGTTGGTACCATCAAGAGCAGACTTCACCAATCGCTTAAATTGTTGAAAAAGCATTTGGAAGTAGGTGGTTTGTAAATGAATACAGAGTGCGCTAACCTGCTTTCATTTTTATCGGGTGAACTGGGAGAAAAAGAAAAAAAAGCATTCACGGAACACTTAATGCAATGCTCTGAATGCACTAGGGAGTATGAACAAATGACAGAAGCCTGGAATTCATTGAAATGGGATTTCGAAGAAATGGAACCTTCTTCTTCCCTGAAATCAGAGGTCATGAATTTTGTCTTTGAGACTGACGATGAAGTCCCGGTGAGAAAGGAAAAGAATTGGAGTAGTTTTTTCTTTAAGCAGTTTACACCAGTCACTTCAGGTCTCTTGCTGGCTGCACTGGTTTTAGCGTTTGGGCTGTTATATTCCAATATTCAACTGAAAAAAGAACTGGCAACTATCAATCTGCCAATGGAGGTTAAAACGTCGCTATCTTTGCAGCCTGCCGATAAGACCGCTGTAAATATGAATACGGACGGGGCTGCATACATTTTGCAGCAAGGTGAAGAAAGAAGGTTAATCGTGCAAATTAAGAATTTGCCTAGCCTTCAAGAGTCCGAGGTGTATCAGGTGTGGTTGCTGAAAGATGGAAAACGGAGAAATGCAGGAACTTTCAAGCCTGATGAAGCCGGCACGGGATCATTGACATACAAACTGTCCATAGATGATAAATTCAATCAAATTGGCATCACAAAAGAACCGGATTCAAATAGTACAAAGCCGAGGGGCGAAAAAATAGTAGGATCTTCATAAAAATAAGGGACTTGCCCGCAAAGGGGAAGTCCCTTATTTATTGTTCATATTTAAAATGATAGCTGTCCATTATAGAATAAACGCCATGGTGATGAAAAAGTAAAGATTATAAGTTTACCATTAGGAGTCATCCTCTATAAAAAACCATACAAAAGGATAGCCAATTTGTTATATTTAGGTTAGTTAAGTGAAACAGTTGACAGTAAAAGGACCGCACATTTTAGATATGTCTAATATGTGCGGTCTTATTTATTATTATCAAAGTTTAGGCTATGTTAAAAGGTAAAGGTTGATTTTGATGAACTAAAGGGGCAGGTTAGCATTCCTGTAGTTCGTTATTTTTCAGCTTTGAAAAAAATAGGGCTCCTCAGTAAGATATGAGTAAGACACCACTCTAACTCAGATCCTTAGGAGGAACCCTAATATGAAGTTTAAAATGCAAGATAAACAAAATCAACTAATAGAGAGAATTTCCGATAAACACCTTGTTGTTGGAGTGGATATTGCTCAACAATTACATGTGGCTAGAGCAGTGAATTTCCGTGGAATTGTAGTCGGAGATCCACTTGTATTTGAAAATAATGAAGAAGGATTTGCTAGTTTATTAAAATGGATGGATAAGCTTCAAAGATTAAATAAACTGGAGGTAGCCATTGTGGGAATGGAACCTACAGGCCATTACTGGATTAATCTTTCAAAATGGCTGTTTAAACAAGGAATTGAGGTAGTAACGGTAAACCCTCACTTAGTAAAAAGGAATAAAGAAAACCGTGACAATACTCAGTCGAAAAGTGATAAGAAAGATGCCCTGGTCATCGCTGATATGGTGAAGAACGGTTACTACGCCTTTGTCAGGAAGACTTCAGAATCATTTGAAATACTTAGAGTCCTTATGTCTAACCGTGATGTGGTAGTTAAACGACTCGTTAGCACGATTAATCAATTAAACCGTTGGGTGGATATCGTCTTTCCCGAACTCAGGCAAGTATTTAAAGACATGACTGCTAAAGGGGCAATCGCCACACTTCGTTTATTTCCATCTCCAATGGAACTGCGTTCCCTGAAACCTGATGATGTTGTTTCAGGATGGAAATCAATAATGAAGAGGCAGCCTGGATTAAAGAAAGCTCAATTACTTCTTCAGTTAGCTAAGAAATCTGTCGGCACAAGACAAGCACTTGAAGCGTATAAATTTCATTTGGAACAATTATTAGAGGAGTATGATCTCGCAGTCTTACAACTCGAAAGAGTGGAACAAGAGGTTAAGGATGTATTAAAACAAATACCTTTTGCCAAGAAGCTGCTTGCCATTAAGGGAATTAGTGAAATTTCTTTAGCCGGAATATTAGGTGAAGCAGGAGATCTAAGTGGTTTTTCACACGGTAATTCTTTACTGCGGCACGCTGGGTTGCATCTGGCTGAAGCAAGCTCTGGTAAGTGGAAAGGTCAAATTGTCATCTCTAAGAGAGGGCGATCCAGGCTAAGACGTTTCCTTTACTTAGCCACCATGAGCCTTGTGATGAATAACACGGAATTTCGAGCTATTCACTCCCATAATGTTAAGGTTAAAAAAATGAAGAAAATGAAATCGATTATGAAATTGGTAGGTAAGCTAGCCAGGATATTTGTTGGAATAGCACGCAGAAACGAGACTTATTGTGCAGATAAAGTTCAACCTATTACTGAACTGGTTGCGTAGTTTTAAAGGGGGATTTTTTTATTAGGTTCTCGAAGAGAACCTTCATAAACTAATTTTCATAGACTTTTTCTTTTTACGAATGTTGACTTATTCGTAGGATTTCAAATATGTACGGAGTACCAGATTTCTTCAACATAAGGGCACTGACCCATCAGGTTAGCATAACTGGCCTCCACCCCCTTGGATAGGCATGACGAAGGAATGATAGGGCAAATGACCCGTTGAGACATGGGAGGGAAAGCCTCCAGGGGCGGCGTGGAGAATGTACATCATATGGAAATATATGGG